>JAOACU010000320.1 GCA_026417715.1 Anaerolineae bacterium
CTTACGGCGAGTGGCACGACCGTGATACGTTCAGTGGGATAGTTCGAGTGGCGCAAAATTTCCGCGCGCGTGAACTCGGAATCAGCGATGATGCGCGCGGCGCGCAACATCGCGCGGAACGACCGTTCCCACAACCAGCGTCCCAGCCCACGTCCTTCGTTCAACGCGCGCGGCGCAAGGTCGTGACACGTGACCACCGTGCGCGACGCATCGAGCGCATCGAGCAAATGCGCGTACGAGTGATCAATGATGTGATTGACATCACCCTGCTGAAATCGCGCGGCAAGCGGATACGCGAGCGAACGCCACGCATAATTCGCGAACGTATTCGCCGCGCCGCGCAAGTGCGGTAGCGGACGCGTGGCAACGTACCCGCGCGCGTTGCAACCGATGTTCTGCAGAGCGCGCGTCAACTCGTCGGCGTAACGTTCCATACTCCACCAGTGTTCGGTGGGGAGATCGCGAAAGAGGGTGACGTTCACGCGGCTAACACTCGCTCGAAGAATTCGACGTTCGCAGCAGCGATGCGTTCGTGCGTATAGTGCGCGAGGACGCGCGCGCGTCCGTGTTGCGCCAGTTGCGCGCGACGCGCGACATCGTTTTGCAAAGTGTGAATCGCGTCGCGCAACGCACGCGCGTCACCTTCGGGAAAAATAATACCTACCTCGCCAATCACTTCGGGAATCGCACCTGAATCCGAACCAATGACAGGCACACCCGCCGCCATCGCCTCAATCAAAACGTGACCGAATTGCTCCTTCCACGTCGCGGTCGTTTGCGATGGCAACACCAACACGTCGAGCGTATTCAACACGCGCGCGATTTCCTCGTGTGGCATTGCAGGAACAACGCGCACTCGCGTCTCGAGTTGACGCGTCGCGACCCAGTGTTCGATTTCGCCGCGCAGCGCGCCATCGCCAACGAGCGCGAGTTGCGCGGTAGGCAAATCGGCAATCGCCGCGAGCAACGTCCACACGCCTTTTTCCGCGACCAAGCGTCCGATGTAACCAACAACAAAAGCGCGCGCGTCGGTGTCACGCGCGCGTGGCTGAAAGAGTTCGGGGTCAACCCCCAGTTGCGGCGTGACGACCAGCGGCTTGGTAAAGTTTTTTGCGCGCACCACTTGCGCGGCATCCGTGTTGCCCGCGATGATGCCATCGCACCGCGACAGATTGAATCGCTCGACGCCAGGCGCGCCTACGCGCCGCGCGATGTTTTCCCATGTGAAACAAATCAATTTGGCGCGCGCTTTCAAGAGCGCGCATTGCGCTAGCGCGAGACTTGCGGGTTCCTCTTCGACGTAAATCACATCGGGTTGTGTGTGCGCGATGAGGTGCGCGAGCGCGCGGAATGGATAGATGTACCGCAAGATGTGTCCGTCAAAGTATACGGGAAGTGCGTGCAAGGTATAGTTCGTTGCCGACGCGCGATCCACGCGCAGTGTGAACAGCGCGTCGCGCCAACGCGCGGGAATGAGCGCGGTGAGCGTGACGCGCCGTGCCAGTGCGGAGAGTTTCGCGCGATTGATCGGCGCGGTGTAGGTGTGCGAGACGATGAGCACGCGCATCACTTGATCACCTGAAGTGTGAAATACAGATCGCGCGCAGGAAAAATGAATGCTAGGTACGCCTCGTAGAAATGCGGAAAGTGATTGGCAAACCACTGGATACCCAGCAGACGGAAGGGTCTGCCAAAGCGCAAAAAGGTGCGGACTTGAGCAAAGCGCGCGCGTGAATAAAACTCGACGAGCGGCGATTGTGTTTCAAACGCGCGGCTCAAAAGCGATGGCTGGAATGGCGGCTGTGCGACAAAGTAATCAAATGAGAAAAAAGACAGATGGCGTAAATGTGTTGGATCGGTGTACGAAAAACGATTAGTGAAATGAGGCGTTACGATTTCAACAGACGCGCCCGCGCGCGCGACACGATGAACCTCTTCGACAAAACGAATGAAATCGGCAACGTGTTCGACAATGTGATTGCACACGATTCGGTCGAACGTATCGTCGGCGAAAGGCAAAGAGGATTGATTCAGGTCGCACAGAATGTCTGCCGCTGTATGCGGATTGACATCTATGCCGATTGCTCCAGGAATTTTAGCGTTACCGCAACCGACATCGAGAATTCTCATCAAGCCACTCCCATTCGCCCCGAAAATTGTGCCACGCTTCAACTGCGCGCATCGCAAGGAAAGGACGATACTCGCGATGGAACCACTCGCGCGGCAAGATGAGCCAGCGGCGCAACAAACGTAACAGCGCGCGCACGCGCGTTGGCTTGGCGCGATGCTTGGCATCAAAGCAGGCGCGCCCTTTGCCGCGCGTGTACGCTTGGCGTTTGAACGATTCCCAAGAGTACGTTTGCAAATGCGTCATCTTCACAGGCACGTACAACAATTCCGCGCCGAGTTGACAGATGCGCCATTTCAGATCGGCGTCTTCGCCTGCGGCGTATGGAAACGCCTCGTCAAAACCACCGACGCGTTCTAAAATCGCGCGACGATACGCGATGTTGTTCGTACCACCCGCAGGACATTCAAATCCACCGACGTACTCGCGCGCGTCTGCGCGAAACAAGTGACGTGAGACGAAACGTTCGTAACGCGCGAGCGGTTCGCGTTGCAACACCTCGTCGGGTGCTTCCAGATAGCCACCCACGCCAACGACCTGCGGATACCGCGCAAAACCATCCGCCAACCGTGTGAGCCAATCGCGCGGTGGCACACAATCGTCGTCTGTGAATGCAATAACGTCACCTGTGGCAATCGCAATGCCGCGGTTGCGCGCGGCGGCGGGTCCGCGATTCGTCTGGTACACGTAACGCACGCGCGAAAATTCGCGCGCAATCATCGCGCGCGTGTCATCGGTCGAGCCATCATCTACGACGATGATTTCGTAATCGGGATAATCTTGCGCGATGAGCGCAGTCAATGTGTGGCAAAGCGTTGCCGCGCGATTGAACGTGGGAACGACGACACTGAATCTCATCGCGCCTCTCCTTGCATCAATCGCGCGATGTATGTGACACGCGCGATGAACGCGCCACGTTCGAGCGCAAGCAACAGCGCGCCGTAGAACGCGACGACGAGCGCGCCTTTGACCGCCACGCGCACAATGAGCGGTAACACGTTCAAATCGAATGTGCGCGCGACCAACCAGTACAACAAGATGCTCAACATTGCCGCGATAAACGATGGCGCGAAGACGCGCGGCAAATCAATCGGCAATGTGCGCGAAACGAAACGATACGTCAGCGCGATACCGACGACGAACGCGATACCTACTGCAATCGCGGTGCCAATCGCCGCGAACGCGAGCGTGAGTACGGTGCCGATGATGATGAGGGTGATCGCTTGGACGACAAGAACCGTCGTGATGCGTTCGGGTTTGCCAATCGCGGTGAAGAGCGCGCCTGTATCGTCGAGTAATGGACGCAACACGGCATAGCCGACGAGAAAGCGTAGCAGAATCGCGCTGGGCAACCA
>JAOACU010000032.1 GCA_026417715.1 Anaerolineae bacterium
GGTTATTCATTCTCCATTGTAGCCTAGCGCGGCACACTTGGTCAATCTTTGCTTGCAAGTTGTGTGCCCCCAAAGTAAATCCAAAACAAAAAACTCTCGCGTCCTCATTGGGACGAGAGAGTTCTCCCGTGGTTCCACCCAGATTCACACACGCGCGCCATTGAGCGCATGCACACTCGAGTGCCGATAACGGTGGCGCCGACCGGCTCGCAAGTGGTTTTCATCGAACGTTTGCGGACCCCGCTTACAGTCGTGGCGAGGTCTCCCTGTCGCAACCTTTTCGATTACTCGTCTTGGTCATCGCCGTATGATATTTGGTTCTCGGGCGATGGGCGGTATAGGAGTTGAACCTATGACCTCAGCGATGTCAACGCTGCGCTCTAACCAACTGAGCTAACCGCCCGCGTGCAATGATATTATACCACAAATTTTCTCGTTGGCAAATCAATCCAATTCTTTACGCTCGAGCAGTTCGTTCAAATCCGTCAACGTGCCGCGCCAATCGGCAGGAACATCGGTGGGCATAAACGCCGTGTTGGTCAACCAAAACGTTTTCATTCCCGCGCGCTTGGCAGGCAAAATATCATTTTGCACTTCGTTGCCCACCATCACACACTCGCCCGGTGCACATCCGATTTTCGCCGCAATCTCGCGATAGTAGGCGGGATTGGGTTTGGAGGTGGACATATTTTCGTACGCCGTGATAAGCGTGTAATCAAAGTCAGCAAGTTTGCCCCATTCAAGGCGTTGGCGCACGGCGACCAGCGGAAAAACTGGCATTGTGGCAATCACCACGCGCGCGCCCGATTGAAACGCGCGCGCGACGACTTGGCGCGCTTCGGGAATCGCGTTGACGTATACGCGCAACTCGCGATACTCGCGCGCGTAAAAATCTTCGAACAGTGGCATCAGCGTCTCGCGCGGTACGCCGATGCTTGGAAAAAAGTCGGCGTCGAAAATCTCGGCGAGAGTGCGCGCAGGATCGTTGTTCGCAACCATCGCGCGCGTGGACGCGTGCAACTGCGCGATCAACTTGTCGGGCGAAATAAGGTGGGCAAGTTTTTTGGTTAGCGCGGCAAAGTACGGCGGCAAAAAAGTGTCCATCGAATTGTCAATCAACGTGCCATCGAGATCGAACAGAATCGCTTTGGGCATAGGTTCCTCGCGCGGTTATACTGTACACGGGCATAAATTGCGTTGAGCGACGAAGGACGAAAGACGAAAGATGAAATTCGTCCTTCGTCTTTGGTCTTTCGTCTTCTTTGGTCTTTCGTCATCCGTCAAAAGTCGTTCGCGTGAAGGGTATCGGTGAGTGAGCGAATCGTATTCGCGAACATTTGGATTGTCTCGTGATTTTTGAAATAGTCGTGTGAGCCAATCGGATCGCCGGCGACGTTCACGAAAATATCGTGCAACCGATACCCTGGGCGCGGAAAACTGGGACCCAACGGATCGGCAATCCAATCGGTGGTGTCATAGATGTTGTACCACTGCTCAACGTTGCGTGTGGTGATTGCGCCAAGCGTATCATCGTAGTGTCCTATCCGACGTAGTTTGGCAATCGGCGAACCGGTGGTAAACCACAAGGCGATGTGGTAACGCCGCGCCAAACGTTTCAACACATCGAAGCAAACGACCGTGCCAAGCGAGAGACTCGCCAGGATAATCGGACGGTCTTTGGCTTGATCGAGTTTTTCGATGAGACGTTTCTGAATTTGCGCGCGTACCTTGGCATCGAAAAAATAGCCAGCAAGTTCGTGCGTGATGCTAGCGAATTGACCGAGTGGTGTCAAGCCGACGAGACGCGTCGCACGTTTGCGCGAAATCGTTGGACTGGTACGCGCCGCCTCGAACGATTTTTGGAATTCGCGTTCGAGCGCGTTTTTGAATTTCCATTCCTCGGGTGTCTCCATCGCGCGCATCATCACACGATTGGTGATATCGGCATAGTACACTGCAAGATAATCGAATGAGTGACCAAGTTCGCGCTCAATCGCTTGTACAAGTGGCTCGTGCCAATCGTCGGGGAACGAACCGCCACCGTGCACCATCACAAACACAGGAGACGTGCTGGCGCGCGCAGCGCGCGCGCTTTTGGAGCGAGTGCTTTTCTTTGCCATTAGTCCCTCCCATTTCTACAACTCAACGAATATGAAACGAATAAACGAATGGAACGAATGAAACGAATGAACGAATAAACGAATTAACGAATTCCCGATTCGTTTATTCGTTGTTGATTCGTTGAGTTGCTAACGCGCTGAAAAACGAACAGCATCTACAACCAAAGTGGTCGCAGTTTCGTAGGTCACGTTCGAGAGCATTACGAATTCATCGGGCGTGGCGTTGAAATGATACACGCCCAAACTGACCCATTGGTCGGCGTACAGCGTTTGGTCGAGCGTGCGGCAAGCGTATGTGCCGGCGTGCGCAATGAGATAACGCGCGCGACGCGTGGTGCCGATGCGCGCGGGAATGTACACCGATACGTCGTACTCGCCAGAGCGCGTGACAGGGGCGTACCAGCGCGCCCAGTGTGTATCGGTCGCGTCGCGATGGCTGGCAAGTTTGAAGGCAGTACCTCCGTAACCATTCGGCACGCTTTGCCATACTTCGTTGCGCTCGCTGGTGACAAAGAGCGCGCTGGCAGTGTCAACGATCCAGTCACCAGTTGCAGGTGCAACAAGTTGCATTGGGGAAGAGACCGCGCCGGGTGTGATTTGCACAGCAAGCGTGGCAATGCCACCGCGATTGTAGTACTCGACGCGCCACTCGTGCAAGCCACTCGGCAAGTAGGTCATCGCCGCGTAGGTAGTGGGCGATTGGTCGTGCCATTCGTCAATCAACAACTTGTCGTTGACCCACACGCGCACGCCATCGTCTGCCGTCGCGCTGACGGTGTAATAGCCGGGCAAGGTGACGGCGCGTTTCGTCGTCCAACGCGCTGACCAGTTGGGACTGGTGATGCCAGTGCCGGGCAAAGTGGTGCCCCAGTTGAAATTGAGCGCGGCGTCGTCGCGCGTGAATGCTGCCGAACCAGTCAGACTCGAATTGTTGAAATACTCGCCGCGCCACGTTTCGGTTTCGCCGGCAAGTGACGACCACGTGAGCGAGGCAACACCGGACCCTGTGGCATTGTAGTACTCCATCCGAATCAGGTGATCGCCAGCGGTGAGAGTGAGATCGCCTGTCCACGTCGTCGCGCGTTGATCGCGCCAACGATCAATCACCAGTTGATTATCCACCCACAATCGAACACCGTCGCGTGTGCGCGCAGTGAAACGGTAACGCCCCGCGCGAAAATACTGACTACGCATCCACCGCACCGAAAATTTATCAGCGGCGATGCCTCCGCCGGGTCCAGCCGCGCCAAAGTTGAAATTGATCGCGCTATCGTTGCGCGTGAACACGGGCGCGCCGCTCAACGTGGGGTTGTTAAAGTACTCGCCGCGCCAATCGGGAAACTGTGCCGAGAGAATATGCAAGTGCACCTGCGCGTTGCCAGTGCGCTCATAGTACTCCAAGCGAATGTGATGGAACGCTGGCGTCAGGTTGAGTCGCACTGCGCGCGTGGTCGTCATTTGGTCTTGCCACAGATCGAGGACCAGTTGATCGTCAATGAACAAGCGCGCGCCATCGTCGGCTATCACGATAAAAGTCCATTCGCCGGGTACATCGAGGTACAACCAGCGTGTCCAGCGAACGGAGAAATTATCGGCAGGAAAATTAGGCGCGGGACTGGTGTTGCCCCATGCAAAATCAATCGCGGTGTCCTCGCGGATAAACTTGGGCTCGCCCTGCAAATCGGGATTGGCAAAGTAATAGCCCGTCCAAACAGTCGTGGATTGCGCGCGTGGCAGGGCGCGCGTCGGCAAGACAGTGATGAGCAGAAGGAGTGCAACGCCAGCGAGTAACGCGAGTCTCTTGAATCGCATCACGTGCAAGTATATGAGAAAACAGCAGAATTGCAATCGTGCAAGTCAAACAAAAATGGCACTTGGCACCAACACTGACGAGCAATTTGACATACGGCAGCATTACGCTATAATATTTCCAAAATGGAAATATCGGATCGCTGATGCGTGGCTCAAAGAAAACCCTGACCTCTCAAGCCCTCGAAATTGTGACCCTCTGGGAAGATGTGGTATGCCTCCGTGCCTCTGACAAGTCTCTTATTCCCTCGGACTGGCTGCGTGCGAAAAAACATCTTGCCCAATTGGCGCGTCATCAACGCGCGCGTACGAACGATTTGCCGTTTTCTCTGTATCGTGTCTGCGTGATGATTGCACGCCACAACGGTTCGATCACAATGGGAGCGTTGAGTCACGCACTCAACATCCCGCTGAGCACCGCCACGCGTCTGGTGCAACACCTGGAACACGGCGGCTATGTGGAACGCACACCCGATCCTGAGGATCGGCGCATCGTGCGCCTCGCGCTGACACCGAAAGGACATGCTCTACATCGCGCGATCCAGACTTTTGCACAGCAACGCGTGGAGGCAATGTTACACCGACTTACTCCCAAAGAACGCACCGTGTTCCTCGCTTTGCTTCACAAAGCCCTGCCGGCTTTGACCGATACGGCGTGATCGTCGCTTGCCGAGTACGTCTATACTACCCTTGACAGGAGAAAACATCGCAATGAAGTCTTGGCTGTTTCTCATCTCCATTCTTGCAATTGCACTGACTACAGCGTGCGGAGCAAACAATCCCTTGAATCTGTTTGCTACGCCCACTCCCACCGCAACGGCTACACGTCCACCTACACCAACACCCCAAGCCACCGCGACACCTCTCGTGTCACTGCAACCTACGCGCACATTGAAGACGCGTCTGGTTGGAAATCTAGTTGCGGAAAGACAAGCATCGCTTGCCTTTGCGATGACTGGACGTGTGAAAAGTGTGCCCGTTTCCGAAGGGACAAAAGTCAAAGCAGGTGACTTGCTCGCGGCACTCGATACTACTACACTTGAACTGCAACTGGCGCAAGCCAAAGCCGCGCTCGATATCGCGCAAGCCAACTGGAAGCGGACGATGCAAGGTTCAACTCCCGAGGACATTCTCATCGCCAAAGTGAATGTGGAACGCGCCAAGATCGCTGTAGATCAAGCGCGGGCGGCGTACGATCGTATCGGTGGTGATAGCAATCCGTTTATTGCGACGACGACACAAGCACTCAACTTGAACCAAGCCATCGCTGCGTATCAAGGCGCAGTGGCGCAATACAATCTGGTGGTCACGCGTCCCACTCAAGCCGAACAAGAGACCAGCGCGGCTTCTCTCGCTCAAGCGCAAGCCGCGTACGAACTTGCTCGACAAAATCTGAATAACGCGCGCATCGTCGCACCGTTCGATGGTACGGTTGTCTCGATTGTGCCCAAAGTAGGTGAAGCGGCAGTGGCAAATACGCCTGTGATCACTCTTGCTGATTTGTCGCGTATGCAAGTACAAGTCAATGTGGATGAAACCACTTTGTCAACGCTGCGCGTCGGTCAAACGGCGACCATCACAGTAGATACTTTTCCTAACAAAGTCCTTTCTGGGCGCGTCAAAAAGATCGGTCTGCTAGGAACTGCCACGACCAACATTGTCAGCGTACCAATTTGGATTGATCTTGACCCAACCGACGTTTTGCTTTTTCCCGGTCTGAGTGCGACTGTAGAGATCGAAATCAAATGAGTCCAAGCGTGTCCATCGTTGGACATTCGGGCGCGTTTGAAAAGGAGGGCTAATGAATCTCGCCAATCTGTCAATCAGACAACCGGTCTTTGTCTCGATGATGATGGCGGTGCTCGTCGTCGTTGGCTATATGGGGTTTCAACGCCTCCCCGTTGACCTGTTCCCCGAAACGTCGAACCCGACGGTCTCGGTGTCCACGACGTATGCGGGCGCGGGTCCAGCAGAGGTGCAACGTCAAATCACGCAACCCCTGGAAGATGCGTTGAGTACGCTGAACGGCGTGGTCAACATTCGTTCGACTTCGCGCGAAAACTCTTCCCAAATCAACGTTGAGTTCACGTTGGAGACGGATCCCAAAGTCGCGTTCGATTTGGTACGCGAGCGCGTCGCGCGCGTCCAACGCAGTTTGCCCAGCGGCGCGGATCAACCGGTCGTGCAACGATTCGATGCCGGGGCACAAGCCGTTCTCACGTTCACCGTCGCCGATGCGGCTGGCAAAATGAAGTCGTGGGAACTGCGCAACTTGGTGGAGAATCAAATCCTGCCGCGCCTTTTGCGCGTGGAAGGTGTTGCCGATGCGAGCGTGTCTGGTGGACAACAACGCCAAATCGCTGTGGACTTGGACCTGGATGCATTGCGCTTGCATCGCATCTCACTGCAACAAATCACTTCGGCGATTCGCAGTGAGAACCAAAGTGTGCCGAGTGGAAAAATCACGCAAGACGGCACCGATTTGCTCTTGCGTACGCCCGGCGAATTCACGTCGCTGGAAGACTTGGGGAATCTGACCATCGCTAGCGCGCGCGGCACGGTGCTTCGCCTGAAAGACATTGCGACGATTCGCGATACAACCGCCGAACCCACATCCTACAGTCGGCTCAATGGCAAGGATAGCGTCGCCGTGCAAATCCGCAAACAATCGGGCTCGAACACGGTCACCGTTGCGGAGAATGCCAAAGTTGAAATCGAACGAATCAAACGCGATTTTCGCGATCTGGACATTGTCATTTCAAACGATCAATCGAATTTCATCAAAAGATCTGTAGAAGACTCGCTCACCGATTTGGTGATGGGTGGTATTTTCGCCTCACTGGTCGTGCTATTGTTTTTCCGCGATTTGCGCAACACACTAGTCACTGTCGCGGGTTTGCCAATCATTATGATTGCAACCTTTGCCGCGATGAGCGCGATGAACTTGTCGCTGAATATGATGACCTTGCTCGCGCTCTCTCTCGCGGTTGGTTTGGTGTTGGACGATGCGATTGTGGTGCGCGAAAATATTTTCCGACATATGGAAAAGGGCTTGCCACCCAAAGAAGCCTCCGCGCAAGGAACGAATGAAGTCGCGCTCTCGGTTGTGGCAATGACGTTGACCGTTGTCTCGGTGTTCTTCCCGATTGCGTTCACGACGGGCGCGATTGGACGTTTTTATCGCGAATTCGGATTGGCGGTCACTGCGGCAGTCCTCATCTCGCTGTTCGAGGCGTTCACGCTCGCGCCGATGCTCTCGGCATACGCCTTCAAACAACTCAAGCCCAAACCCGGTCACGCGGAAGGCGTAGGGACACACTTTGGTTGGCTCGATCGCGGTTATCGTCGTCTGTTGAGTTGGACACTGCGACACAGCAAGACGATGGTTGCTATCACACTTGCTATTTTTGCGATCTTGGTTTACGTGGCACCGCGTATGGAACTTTCCTTCCTGCCGCGCTTGGACAATGCGAACTTTCAAGTTGGATTGACGATGCCGCCCGGTACTGCCTTGGCAGTCACCGATGCGGAGGCGCGCAAGATCGAAGCCGCACTCTTGTCCATCGAAGGCATTGACAACGTGTTTGCAAGTATCGGTGGTGGCAGTTCGCCCGAACGCGCCACTTTTAATGTGCAGATGAAAGATTTGAATTCGTTGCGCCGCGTCGAACCCATCGTGCGCGAAAAATTGCGCGGTCTGGGGATTCGGGGAATGTTAGGTTTCAACTTTCAAGGTGGTATGGGCGGCGGTGGCACAACCGTTGAGCGACGCCCGATTCAAATCCATTTGCTATCCACTGGCTCTCCCGAAGAGTTGGACGCGCTTGCGCAAGAGATTATCAAAGGAATGGCAGGCATTCCCGGCTTGGCGGACATTGATCGCAGTAACGAGCCGGGCAAACCTGAACTACGCATCGTGGTAGATCGCAATCGCGCGGCAATGTTGGGTTTGAATACGGCGACTATCGGTGCGACCTTGCGCGGGCTTGTCTCTGGTGAAACTGCCTCGCGTTATCGCGAAGCCGGCAAGGAAGCCGATATTGTCGTACGTTTGCGCGCCCAAGATCGCCAGCGCTTGGAGGACATTCTCGCGCTCACCCTACCTGCTGCGGGTGGACAAGCCGTTCCATTGCAAAATGTTGCTAGCATCGTCAGCACATCGGGACCTTCGGTCATTTCGCGCTTGAATCGGCAAACGCAAATCACGATTGGCGCGAATACCGTCGGTCGCTCTCAAGCCCAAGTCGTCGCGGATATGCGCGAACGTCTTGCCCAAATGAAATTGCCCTCCGATGTCACGTGGCGTTTTGGCGGTCAGGTGCAACAGACACAATCTTCGTTGGAAATATTGCTCGGTTCGCTCACGCTTTCCGTGATCTTTATGTATATGGTGCTGGCATCGCAATTCGGTTCGTACACCCAGCCGATTGTCTTGATGCTGGCGTTGCCACTAGCCATCATTGGCGCGTTCGGCGCGCTGTTGATCACCGGCACCAATGCCGATATGACAGCAGTGATCGGCATCATCCTGCTTCTCGGCTTGGCAGTCAAGAACTCGATTCTTCTCGTAGATTTTGCCAACCGATTACGCGCGCAAGGGATGAGCACGTACGAGGCGTTGTTGATTGCAGGTCCCACGCGCTTGCGCCCGATTCTGATGACGACATTCGCACTGATTTTGGGAATGACGCCGGTCGCATTGGGCTTGGGTGCAGGTGGCAGTTTCCGCGCGCCGATGGCAATCGCTGTGATTGGCGGTTTGATCACCTCGACTTTGCTCACACTTGTTATTGTGCCAACGTTTTACAGTTTGCTGATGACGGTGCAGGATCGCTTGTTGCGTCGCGCGCCGGCGCCGCTCCCTGCACCATCGCCTGCATCGGAATAGAAAACGTTCTGGTAGACTTCACAGGTCTCGGAGACCTGTGAGGTCTGGACAAACCTTTTACCGTTTCCTACTACCGATGAGCGAATATCTTTGACTCTTACCTCCGTTGCAAAGGAGACTCGGATGCACTCACGAAACAAAATCGTCTTCACCATCTTGATCGTCGTTTTTCTCGCCGGACTCGCGCTGGCGTGCACAGCGACTAGTCCCACTCCCGCGTCGCCCGCGGGGCCGGCGCGCGGTGCGATGTCTGGTACTCCACCACCGGGCAAGCCCGCCAGCGCGCCCAGCACACCCACGCGCGCCGCGCCAACTCCGACGCTAAGCGTGCGAGCCGCGATTTCCAAAGTGAAATTCGCTGGCACCATCGTTGCTGCAAACCAAGTCTCCCTCGCGTTTGCAACAAGTGGTCGGCTGAAGGAACTGCCCGTCGCCGAAGGAACGCGCGTATCGGCGGGAACGCTCCTTGCCGCGCTCGATACAACGATTCTCGAAGCACAGGTCGCACAAGCCAAAGCCGCGCTCGATTTGGCAACCGCAAACTGGAAACGCGTTCAAAGCGGACCCACGAGTGATGAAATCGCGCTAGCGCGCTCGAATCTCGATCGCGCCAAAGCCGCTGTAGATCAGGCACAAGCGGCATACGATCGCGCGGGTGGCGCGGGGAATCCGTTTATCCAAATGATGCCACAAGGCGCAGCGTTGCAACAAGCCACACTGGCGTATCAAATCGCGTTGGCACAATACAACCAAGCGGTCAATCGTCCCACCGAAACGGAACGCGAAGTGAGCAAGGCGCAACTCGCGCAAGCGCAAGCCGCGTACGATTTGGCACAACAAAGTCTGAACAATGCGCGCATCATCGCACCTTTCGACGGCGTGATTGTTTCGGTTACGCCCAAGATCGGTGAATCGGTCAGCGCGTTCACTCCTGTCATCGTCTTTGCCGATTTGACACAAATGCAGGTACTGGCATACGTGGACGAGACAACTTTGGCGAACATACGCGTAGATCAACCTGCTACTATCTCGGTGGATGCTTTGGGCAACCAAGTGTTCACCGGTCGCGTGAGCAAAATTGGCTTGTTGGCAACTACGACCGGCAACATCGTCAACGTGCCGGTGCGGATTGACATTGACAAGACAAACGTGCCCCTGTCACCGGGTTGGAGCGCGATTGTCGAAGTCACCACGCGACCGTGAACGTAGACGAAGGACGGAGAACGAATGACGAAAGCCGCATTTCGGCTTTCGTCTTTGGTCTTTCGTCCTTCGTCGCTCAAAAACACAGTTCATATCTGCGAACAGCACACAGTATCTTGCATAGAAAAGGAATCCCAGATGAATATTGCAAACTTTTCGATTCGGCAACCTGTTTTTATCGCGATGCTGATGCTCGCGTTGATCGTCGTCGGTTTCGTCGGGTACTCGCGACTCTCAGTGGACTTGATTCCCAACATCAACGCGCCCTACGTTTCCGTCACCACCATCTATCCCGGCGCCACGCCCGAAGAGGTTCAACGCGCGATCAGCGAGCCGTTGGAGGAAGCACTCAGCGCGCTGAATGGCGTCAAAAATGTGACCTCCACTTCGAGTGAAAATGTCTCCCAGATTCTCGTGGAGTTTAATCTCGAAGTGCCAGCGGCGCGCGCAGCGGAAGATGTGCGCGAAAAGGTTGCGGCAGTGCGTGGCACGTTTCCGAGCGATGCCCGTGACCCCATCATCCAACGTTTCGACTTTTCACAGATGCCGGTGATCACGTTTGCCGTCGTTGACAAAACCGGACAGATACCATCCGATCAACTGCGCCGTTTGGTGGACGATCAAATCAAGCCGCGCGTAGCGCGTCTGGAAGGCATCGCCGATGTGAATGTCAGCGGTGGGTTGGTGCGCCAAATTCAGGTGCACCTCAACTTGGATGAGATGCGCGTGCGACGCATCGCACCGCAACAAGTGATCAGCGCAATTCAAACCGAAAATCTGAATTTGCCGGGCGGTCGCATCACGGAAGGAAATCGCGATGTCATCGTCCGCACGCCCGGTAACTTTCAAAGCATTGAAGAAATCGAAAGCATCATCGTTGCCAATCCGCGCGGCGTACCCACTTACCTCAAAGACATTGCTGAAGTGAAAGATGGTTTTGCCGATGTCGAACGGTACACACGTCTCAACGGCAAAGATACCATCGCTGTTTCGGTCATCAAACAATCGGGTGCGAACACCGTGCGCGTGGCAGATGCAGTGCGGTCTGAAATTCGACGCATCGAACGCGATTATCCCGATTTGAGTATCACCATCGCGGACGATCAATCCGAGTTTATCAAACACGCGACCGAAGATTCCATTCTGGATTTAATTCTGGGTGGTGTCTTTGCATCGCTCGTGGTGTTCCTGTTCTTCCGAGATGTGCGCAACACGTTTGTCACCGTCATCGGTTTGCCGATCATTATGATCGGCACCTTTGCGGCGATGTACGCGGCGGGCTTGGGGTTGAATATGATTACCTTGCTCGCTCTGGCGCTGGCTGTTGGCTTGGTGATTGACGATGCGATTGTCGTGCGTGAGAATATCTTTCGGCATATGGAACGCGGTGAAGCACCCAAGCAAGCCGCCGCGAACGGTACCAACGAAGTGGCACTCGCGGTGCTAGCAATGACGTTGACTGTGCTCGCCGTCTTTTTGCCGATTGCGTTTACAACGGGGCTGATTGGTGTCTTTTTCCGCGAGTTTGGCTTGACGATTGCCTTTGCCGTTGCCATCTCGCTCTTTGAAGCATTCACACTGGCGCCGATGCTCTCGGCGTACTTGTTCAAACAACGCGTTCTGCCTCCCGGTCAGGCGCACGCCGAAGGGATGGCAAGTTCATTGGGCTGGCTCGATCGGCTGTATCGGCGCGTGCTCGTGTGGACGTTGGGACACAAGAAAATCAGCGCGCTGATTGGGCTGGTGGTGTTCCTCGCGATTCTCGGTTTGGCAATGCTGGTCGAGACATCCTTCCTGCCCACGATTGATAGCGACACGTTCACGATGGGGATTCAACTTCCGCCAGGCACACCACTGGCGCAAACCGATGCGTTAGCGCGCCAAGTAGAAGAACGTTTGAAGGATGTGCCCGATGTGAAGGATGTGTTCGTCACCGTGGGTAGTTCCTCTGCCCCCGAACGCGCGACGTTTACCGTGAAGATGCGCACGAGTGGTTTGCTCGCCAAGAGTGAACCCGAAATTCGCAAGCGTTTTGCCGACTTGCCCGGTCTGTCGTTCAGTTTTGGGTCATCTATGGGCGGCAGTGGCACGGCGGTCACAGCGCGTCCGATTCAATTGTATGTGAGCACCACTGGGGCACTCGACGAACTCGAACAAGTTTCCAAGCAGGTGATGCAAGCCATCGCCGATGTGCCGGGCTTGGTGGATTTGGATCGCAGTTCGCAACCGGGCAAACCCGAGTTGCACATCGTGGTAGATCGTCAACGCGCTTCACGAATGGGCTTGAGCACTGCCGCTGTCGGTTCAACTGTGCGCACGCTCATCAACGGAACGACCGCGTCGCGCTATCGCGAAAAAGGACGCGAAGCGGACATTGTCGTGCGCCTGCGTCCCGAAGATCGTTCGCGCTTGGACGACATTCTTTCACTTTCGATTCCCACGGCGACCGGGCAAATCGTCCCACTGAGCAACGTGGCTTCGGTCACCACGAGCACAGGTCCGACAACGATTCGTCGTTACAATCGGCAACCGCAAGTGGTGATTGGTGCAAACTTGGTAGGACGCAATCAAAGCGCGGTAATGCGCGATATTCGCGCGCGCTTGGATCAACTGCAATTGCCACGCGCAGTGACGGTTTCGTTCGGCGGACAAACCGAAATGATGACCGAGTCGTTCAACTCGCTGTTGTTCTCGATGATTCTCGCGGTGGTCTTTGTGTATATGGTGCTGGCATCGCAGTTTGGTTCATTCACACAACCGCTGGTGCTGATGCTTGCCCTTCCACTTTCGATCATCGGCGCGTTCCTTGCATTGTTGATCACGCGACTTGCGTTCGATATGACGGCGATGATCGGCATCATTCTACTGATGGGGTTAGTGACCAAGAACTCGATTCTGCTCGTGGACTTTACGAATCGTCTGCGCGATCAAGGGATGAGTCGCGAAGAAGCCCTGATCACAGCGGGACCGATTCGCTTGCGTCCGATCCTGATGACCTCGCTGACGCTGATTCTGGGGATGTTGCCGGTCGCGCTGGGCTTGGGTGCGGGTGGTAGTTTCCGCGCGCCGATGGCAATCGCAGTGATTGGTGGTTTGATCACTTCGACTGTGTTGACCTTGTTGCTCGTGCCGGTGGCTTACAGCATTTTGGACATTCTGTTGGGACGCTTGAGCGCGCGCGCAAGTCGCACAGAAATCGCCGTATCACCGGCTAGCGATTGAAACGTTAACAACACACAACCCGGCTTTCGGAGTGAACCGAGAGCCGGGTTGTGGTGTGTATTACGTTACGTAGTACGTATTGCGTATTACGTATTGCGTATTGCGTGTTGCGTATAGTTAGGACACTCGCGCGCTCGCTCTCTCGCTCCACGCGCGCCCGCTCCACGCGCGCTCGCGCCCTCGCTCTACGCGCACTCGCCCTACGCCTTCAACCACCCCTTTGCACGCTCCACTGCGCGCAACCAACCTGCGTAACCTTCCTCACGACGCGCGGCATCCCACTGCGGTTCAAAGACGCGATCCACGCCCCAATTCGCGCGCAACTCATCGAGCGATTTCCAAAAGCCGACCGCAAGTCCTGCCGCGTACGCCGCGCCGAGCGCGGTCGTTTCGTTGACGATGGGACGCACGACGGTCTTGCCCAAAATATCGGCTTGGAGTTGCATCAGGAAATTGTTTTTCACCGCGCCGCCGTCCACTTTGAGTGTTTTGAGTGGCACGCCCGAATCTTTCTCCATCGCTTCGATCACTTCGCGCGTTTGGTAGCAAATCGCTTCGAGTGTCGCGCGGACGATGTGTTCGCGCGTGGTGTAACGCGTGATGCCGACGATGGTGCCGCGCGCGTACATATCCCAGTGCGGCGCGAACAAGCCATTGAACGCGGGCACGAAATATACGCCGCCCGTGTCCGCCACCGATTGCGCAATCGGTTCGGTCTCTGCCGCGTTCACGATGATTTTCAAATTGTCGCGCAACCATTGCACCGCCGCGCCGGCAATCGCAATCGAACCTTCGAGCGCGTAACACGTCTCGCCGTTCGATGCGACGGTCGTCAGCAAACCGGATTTCGAGGGGACGATTTCTTTGCCGGTGTTCAGGAGCAAAAAGCAACCAGTGCCGTAAGTGTTCTTGGCTTCGCCCGGCTCGAACGCAACTTGGCCAAAGAGCGCGGCTTGCTGATCGCCCAAATCGCCGCACACGGGCACGCGCCCACCCACAGGTCCTAACGCCTCGGTGTAGCCGTACAGTTTCGGGTCGGACGAGGGACGCAGTTGCGGCAACATCGCGCGCGGAATGCCAAAGAGTTGCAACAACTCGTCGTCCCAATCGAGTGTGTGCAAGTTCAACAGCATCGTGCGCGACGCGTTCGAGTAATCGGTGATGTGCGCGCCGCCGTTCTTGCCGCCGGTGAGATTCCAGATGACCCACGTGTCAATGTTGCCGAAAATCGCTTCGCCGCGCTCGGCACGCGCGCGCAAGCCCGGCACATTGTCGAGTAGCCACTGAATCTTGGGCGCGGAAAAGTACGTGGCAATCGGCAAGCCGGTTTTGGCGCGAATCCAATCGGACTTGCCAGCGTCAATCAGTTTTTGGCAAATCGGTTGCGTGCGCGTGTCTTGCCACACGATTGCGTTGTAGTACGGTTCGCCGGTCTTGGGATTCCACACGACGGTCGTTTCGCGCTGGTTCGTCACACCGATCGCGGCGAGATGTTCGGCGCGCACGTTGGCTTTTGCCATCGCGCCGCCAATCGTCGTGCGCGTGCGATCCCAGATTTCGCGCGCATCGTGTTCCACCCAACCGGGTTGCGGATAGATTTGATGATGCTCTTCGTAATGCGATGCCACCACCTTGCCCGCGTGATCGAAAATCATAAAGCGCGTGCCGGTGGTGCCTTGATCTACTGCCGCGACATAGTTTGGCATTTTCTACTCCTTTACCAAGTATGAAGGATGAAGGATGAAGGATGAAGGATGAAGAATCGTTTCATACTTCATCCTTCCTACTTCATACTTTAGATTTGTGTACGATGACAATTCCCGTCATCACCAACGCGCCGCCGAGCAGTTGCACCAGACCGATCGTTTGTCCGAGCAACGGCACGGCAAGGAGCGCAGTGAGAATCGGTTGCGCGAGAAGTGATGCGGACACAATCGGCGCGGGCAAATGCCCCAGCGCGTAATTCAACGAGAGAAAGCCACCGATTTGTAGAACGATTGCCATTATCGCGAAAATGACAAAAGTTGCAAGTGGATAGTCCATCAGCGGCGCGCCGAGGAGCAGACTCATCACCAGCAAACCGAACGCGCTCGTTACCGTCGAAAGCCACCATGCGACGAGCGCGCTCAGGTGTTTGCGCGCTTGCTCCATCGTCAGGATGTACACCGCATACACGAAACTCGCGGCAATGCCCCACAAATCGCCGATACCGAACGCAGGATGCGCGACGATGTCCTGACCTACGATAACGATGACGCCGAGCATCGCGCAGGCAAGCCCCAGCCAGAACGCGCGACGCAATGCGCGCTTGAAGACGAACAT
>JAOACU010000321.1 GCA_026417715.1 Anaerolineae bacterium
TGCCATCGCATAACCGACGCGCAAGCCCGTAAGCGCGTAGTCTTTGGTGAGCGAACGTAGAATCAACAGATTGTCGTATCGCAACAAATCGCGCGCATCCCACGCGTCGGCGACGAATCGTACGAATGCTTCGTCCAACACCACAAGCGCATCGGGACACGCGCGCACAATTTTTTCGATGCTGTCGCGCGCAAGATAAACACCTGTGGGGTTGTTCGGATTGCACACAAAAATTATGCGCGGACTTGTCGCGCGCGCTTGCGCGACGAGTGCGTCCACGTCAATCACAAAATCGTTCTCTGGCTGTGCGCGATACTCGACGACGCGCGCGCCCATCATTGCTACCGACGCGGCATACTCGCCGAACGTTGGCGTAATAATCAACACGCAATCATTGGCGCGCACATACGCAATCGCAATGTGATAGATCAAATCAATCGAACCGTTGCCCACGATGAGTTGGCGCGCGCTCACACCTTGCCTTTCGGCGAGCGCATTGCGTAACGGCGTCGCGCGCGGATCGGGATGCCGCCCAATTGGCACCGCGCGCAATGCCTCCCACACGCGCGGTGAGGGTCCGTACGGATTGACGTTGGAACTGAAATCAATCCAGTCGGCTTGGTGTTCGCTGTGAAAACCGCCGTGTGGAACCGGCGTGAGTTGTTCAATCTCAGGACGTGCGTGAGGACGAAGGACGAACGACGAAAGACGAAAGCCCTCGTCCTTCGTCCTTCGTCTTTCGTCATTCTGCCTCATAGACCGCGCTTTCCTCGCGTAACCACTTTTGTTCTGTCGCAATCGTCTTGCGCAACGTGTGCAATTTGGCAACAAGTGTTTCCGCGCGCTTGTACGCATCACGCAACTGCCACACTTCCAACTTTTCAAACTTGAACGGCATCGCCCCTTCCTCTTTCATCCTCCGTCATTCGTCCTTCGTCATTCGTCATTCGTCTTTCGTCCTTCATCCACACCACAAACACCGCCGCCGCAAACAACAACGCCACCGAAACAACACGCGCCGCGCGCGCAATATCACGCGGGCACGGCGCGCGTCCGTTTTCGTTCAAAACATAATGCCCCACTTTTTCCAAGCGCACATCGAGCGCGCCTGCCATCGCGCTCATCGGATAGCCCGCGTTGGGACTCTCGGTGCGCGCGTGATCGCGACGCATCGTTTGCCACGCGCGATGCGCATCGGTGCGTGTGAATCGCGCAGCAAGGACGAGGAGGAGCGCGGTGAGGCGCGCGGGGATAAAATTGAGCGCGTCGTCCACGCGCGCGGCAACCTTGCCTAAAAATTCGTATCGCCCGTGATAACCGATCATCGCATCGAGCGTGTTGACCGCACGATAGACAAACGCGCCAGGCAAACCGAACAGACGATAGTAGAACAGCGGCGCAACGAACGAATCGTTGGCATTTTCCGCAAGCGATTCGATTGCCGCTGCCGCAAGTTGCGATGTGTCGAGTGCGCGCGTATCGCGGCTGACGAGCGCGCGCAAATCGTCGCGCGCGTTTTCGGTCGCGCGTGTTTCCAAATCGCGTTGCACGATTTGTCCCGCGCGCATCAACCCGCGCCACGCAAACGTCATTTTCAACAACACCGCCAGCACGAGTAGGGGCAACCCTCGTGGTTGCCCACGCGTGCCCAAAACATGTTCAATCAACAACGCAGGCAACGCGGCAATCGCGATGCCACACGCGGTCATTCCCGCGCCGTACACCAATTCTGCGCGCGGGTTATCGCGCGGCGCGCGACGTTCCATCGCCGCGACGAGTTTGCCAAACCACGCAACGGGATGCAACGCGTTCGGTGGATCGCCGATGAGCCAATCGAATGCGGTTGCAAGAATGACCAAAGACGAAGGACGAAGGACGAAGGAGAATCGTTCGTCGTTCGTCTTTCGTCTTTCGTCATCCGTCCTTCGTCTTTTCACTCACTCCTGCCTCACCAAACGTCGCCATCTCGTCCAAGATTTTTGCAGCGGCAATACAGAGCGAGATACCGAGTGCCGCGCCCGTCCCTTCGCCCAATCGCAAATCGAGATCGAGTAACGGTTCAAGACGCAAGTATTCGAGCGTGGCGCGATGACCGATTTCGACGGAACGATGCGCGGCGATGAGGTACGGTTGCACGGCAGGTACAAGTCCGTACGCGATGAGTGCCGCCGCGCCTGAAATGAATCCGTCAATCACGACAGGCACCCCGCGCGCCGCCGCGCCAATCATCACGCCCGCCAGTCCGCCGATTTCAAACCCACCAACATCCGCGAGCACGTCGAGCGCGTCGTTGGGATTCGGCTTGTTGATTTCGATACCGCGTTCAATCGCCGCGATTTTGCGCGCGAGTCCCGCATCGTCAATTCCTGTGCCACGACCTGTCACTTCGCGCACTGGACGACGCGTGATTGTCGCGACAATGGCGGACGATGGTGTTGTGTTGCCGATGCCCATATCGCCCGTGCCAACAATGTCCACACCACCCTGAGCGCCAGTCGAAGGGGCGATTTCGCGCGTCACGATTTCGATGCCCGCCTCGACGGCGCGGCGCGCTTCATCGCGCGTCATTGCAGGACCCATCGAAAAATCGCGCGTGCCTTTGGCGATTTTTGCATTAACGAGTTCGGGGTGCGCGGGCAAATCGGCAGCAACGCCGATGTCCACAACAACGACGCGCGCGCCGACGTGTCGCGCGAGAACGTTGATCGCCGCGCCGCCGCGCAGAAAATTCAAAACCATCTGTGGTGTCACTTCGGCAGGATACGCGCTCACGCCTTGCCGCGCGACGCCGTGATCGCCTGCCATCGTGATAATCGCGGGTTGTTTGAAACGCGGGCGCGGATTGCGTGTGATTCCCGCCAGTTGCACCGAGAGCGTTTCCAATCGTCCCAGCGCGCCTTGCGGTTTGGTGAGTTGATCTTGACGCGCGCGTGCTGCGCGCATTGCATTGTCGTCGAGTGGTTGAATTTGTTCGATGGTTTCAGTAAGCGTCATTGTCTTTATCCTCGCGATGACCGCCGACGGCAGACCGCTGACCGCCGCCAATTTTTGTCAGCGGTCGGCGGTCGGTGGTCGGCGGTCAGAATTCGATTCCAGGTTGTGCCTTGATTCCACGCGTGAACGGGTGCTTGACTTCACGCATCTCGGTCACCAAATCGGCGTACTCGATGAGCGCGTCGGGTGCATCGCGTCCTGTGATGATGAGATGCAATTCGGGCGGCTTGTGTTCACGCAACCACGCAATCACTTGATTCACATCAAGCCAACCGTACTTGAACGCGTATGTCATTTCGTCGAGCAAGATGATGTCGTACGCGTTACTCGTAATTTTTTCTTGCGCCAGTGCCCATGCTTCGCGCGCTTTTGCGGCAGTTTTCTCCAAATCTTTGGAGAGCCACGTGAACCCATCGCCGCGCGAATGCCATTCGATTCCCAGTTTGTGCGCGGCTTGGATTTCACCATAGTTACTC
>JAOACU010000322.1 GCA_026417715.1 Anaerolineae bacterium
CGCGCCTTTTCAGCGACTTCACGCGCTGACACGTTCAAGTCCATTGCAAATTCGCCGGCGATGCGTTCGCGCAATGATTTGGGTAACAAATCGCGAAATTGGGCGCGCGTATCGCGTGTGCCAGCGATGAGCAAGTGCGCGCAACCTTGACTTTTGACAAAGTCGCTGGTGAGTTGCGCGGCTTGCTTGAGATTTTGCAGGGCTTGCGCTTCGATGTGGCGCTGAAAGCGCGCCGCGCTCCAGCCGCCTTGCTTGTGACGTCCCGGCGTCTTGGGTAACTCGTACGCAAACTCTTCGATTTCGCCAAGACGCATCGCAAAAAAGCGCGCGTGGTCGCGTCCAATGAGCGCGATGGCAAAGCATTCGTACTCATCGAGTAGATCGCTGAGCAAGCGGACGTTGGGCTTGGTGTCCACACAGGCGTAATCGGGAATGCGCACTGCCAGGCGAAATTCGCGCCACAGGTCGAGCGGCGCGCTGGCAAAGAGCACCAGCCCCAACGCTTGCCAGTCGTACTCGCGCTCGATAAAGCGTGTGACCCGTTGCACGTCGGCAGGGTCTGCCGCCAACGGTTCGAGCAAGCGTTTGAGGGTGCGTTTGCGTTCTTCTTTGTCGTGCTGTCCCAGATCGGTGTTCAGGTAGAGTGACAGCACGGGCTTGCCTTGTGTGTCGAGACGCACCAACTCTTTGAGTTCGGCTTGAGTGATCACGTTGCCTCCCTTGGCAAGGTGACGGTCGGCAAAGAGTCACCAACCGTCACAATGCGCGTGGTCACTAACAACCGCGCGCTCTTTCCAGTTCCTGCTTCAAACGTTCGATTTCGGCTTGCAGTTCGGCTTCGCGCCGTTGCATCTCTCTTTGCAAATTCTCTAGACGTTCGGTGAGGTCCATAATGATTTCCACGCCGGCGAGATTGACGCCGAGTTCGTTGGTCAAGCGCGCGATCTTGCGCAAGCGTTCAATCTCGCGCGGTGAATACAATCGAATTTTACCAGAAGAGCGCGTCGGTTTCAATAGCCCAACGCGTTCATAGTATCGCAAGGTCTGGGGATGCATATCCACCAGACGCGCGGCAACGCTGATCACAAAAATCGGTTCATCAGGGTCACGATATTCCATCATCATCGCCTCCGCATCTGTGCGAGTTGTTGGAACAAGTTGCGCTCGGCGGGGGTGAGGTTTTCGGGTAGCACCACGCGCACTTTGACGTAGAGATCGCCGTAGGTGTTGGGCGCGTTCAACTTGGGCATTCCTTGCCCTGCCAAGCGGAAGGTGCGCCCGTTTTGCGTTTCGGGCGGAATCTTGAGGGCAAGTTGCCCTTTGAACGTTGGCACGTACACCTCACCACCGAGCAACGCGACGTAGAGGTCTACAGGGATTTCGCAACGCAAGTCGTCCCCATCTCGCTCAAAAGTCGGATGCGGTGCGATTTGCACACGCACATACAAATCGCCGGGCGCCCCGCCTGCGATGCCGGGTTCGCCTTCGCCGGCGTAACGAATCTTGGAGCCGGTTTTGACGCCCGGCGGAATCTTGATTTCCAAGCGGCGATCGCCCTTTTGCAAGAGGCGGGTCGTCCCGCGATACGCCTCTTCCAAAGAGATTTCAATCGTCTGTTCGATGTCTTGTCCGCGACGAGCCCGCGCGGTGCGCGGCGTTTCATAGCCGCCGAAGAAGGTGCGGAAGAAATCGGAAAAGCCGCCCAACTCACCAAAGAGCGACTCGAATTCTTCCGGCGTGACGGTGCGATAGTGCACACCGCCGGTGCCCCACTGGAACGGACCCTGCCCACCTGCACGTTGGTATTGCTCGTACGCTTGCCAATTCGCGCCGAGTTCATCGTAACGACGCCGCTTGGCGGGGTCCGACAAGACCTCGTACGCCTCGTTGATCTCTTTGAACTTTTCTTGCGCCGATTTATCGTTTGGATTAAGGTCGGGGTGATACTTGCGCGCCAGCCGACGGAAGGCTTGTTTGATTTCCTTCTCGTCGGCGTTCTTGCTCACCCCAAGAATTTTGTAATAGTCCTTGTATTCCATCGCCGCATATTATACACGAATAAAGCGAATTTGTCAATATCGTTAGAAAACTCTAATGAAAAAAGTTGATAAAATCATTGTCAAACCTATTGACAAAATCGAATTATCGTGCTATAATCCGAGCCGAAAAAAGTAACCGATGTGTCGTTGCAAGCCGCGTGTTTCGCAGCGAAGCAATGACACGAGAAAAAAGAAAGGAGGCGATAACGATGACTAGTCTGATTCGATGGGATCCGTTCCGCGAGGCAATGTCGTTGCGCAATGCGATTGACCGCCTGTTCGAAGAGTCGTTTGTGTCACCGCGCTTTGGGTGGTTAGCACCGCTGGGTGCGGCAGACGTAGCGATTGATATGTACGAAACCAAAGACCAAGTCGTGGTGAAAGCCGCACTGCCCGGCATCAAGCCCGAACAAACCGAGGTGACGATCACGGGCAACACCCTGACGATTCGCGGCGAAGCGAAAGAGGAAAAGGAAATCAAGGAAGAAAATTACATCTGCCGCGAGCGTCGAATGGGCGCGTTCTCTCGCTCGATTGCTTTGCCCGATGGTCTCAAGACGGACAAAGCCGAGGCGACCTTTGAGAACGGCGTGCTAACCCTCACGATTCCCAAAGCCGAAGAAAAGAAAGCCAAGACGATCAAGATCAAGACAAAGTGATTGGAGATTAGTTGATTAGAGATTGGAGATTAAGGAGGTAACGATGAGCATTTCCCGCTGGGAACCGTTCAAAGAAATGATGACCTTGCGCGAGGCGATGGATCGGCTGTTTGAGGACTCGTTTGTCCGTCCGAGCCGTTTCTTCCGCGAAGCCGTCGGCACGTATCTGCCGCTCGATGTTTACACGACCAACGATGCGGTGGTGATTCGCGCATCGGTCCCTGGCGCCAAGCCCGACGATGTGGAAATCACCATCGAGGGCGATACAGTGACGATTCGCGGCGAAATCAAGGCACCGCAAGAAGAAGGCACGTTCTTGCTCCAGGAGCAACGCTATGGTCCGTTCTCCCGCTCGATTGAACTCGCGTTGCCCGTGCAAGCGGACAAAGCCGAAGCCAAGTTCGAGAACGGTGTCTTGACGCTGACGATTCCAAAAGCGGAAGAAATCAAACCCAAGGTCATCAAGGTCAAGAGCGCGTAAACGAATGCGTGAAAATAAAAACCCGTTTTCCAAATCGGGAAACGGGTTTTTTGTTTCGCTCTTGGGTAGAAAGGGGTTTCTAGACCTCACAGGTCTCGGAGACCTGTGAGGTCTGAACGAGCCATTTACCGTTTTCTACCCAAGAGCGAAACCCTAAGCCCGCCTACACGGACTGGTTTAGCCGACGGTAGTGATCAAAAAGTAATACTGAGAGTGTCATTCTGAGGCGCGCTTTACGCGCCGAAGAATCTCTCAAATGACTTTGCGAGACGCTNCGCTGCGCT
>JAOACU010000323.1:0-2891 GCA_026417715.1 Anaerolineae bacterium
TACCACAACCCTGACACAAGGCAGGATTCACTTCGGAGTACGCGTGCATTCCGTCTTTGGCTTCGACAAAAGTGATGGCTTTGAACGGACATTGATTGTTGCAGATGCGACACGCGGAACAACGATCCTTGTCAATGGTCGCGCGGATCGGCTCGATGGCGATTTCCTTTTGGTTGATCTTGCCGACGACGCGCGCGGCTGCCGCCGCGCCTTGCGCGACACTCGCGGGAATGTCTTTGGGACCTTGACACGCGCCAGCGATGAAAATGCCTTCGGTCATCGTCGCGACGGGATCGAGTTTGGGATGACGTTCGATGAACCAACCCGCCGCCGCGCACGAAATGCCAAACAGTTTGCCCACCTCTTTGGCGTCATGGCGCGGCTCCAAACCCGCCGACAGAATCACCATATCCACCGGAATCCGACGCTGTTTGCCGATGAACGTATCTTCGACTTGGATGATGAGTTTGCCTTCTTCGCCCGGCAAGCGCGCCGCATCGGTCACCTCGGCAACACGCCCGCGTATAAAGATCGTGCCTTCGTCCAAGACGCGTTGGTAGAACTCGTCATAGTCTTTGAACGCGGTGCGCATATCCATATAGAAATTGTACACGGTCGCGCCGGTTTTCTCTTTGACCAGATGCGCGAATTTCAAACTCTGCATACAACAAATCACCGAGCAGTAATTGTTGTAATGCTTGTCGCGACTGCCGACGCAATGGATGATGCCAACGGATTTCGGGACAGTGACACCATCGCGCAAAACGATTTTACCGCCGGTGGGACCACCCGCGCTGGAGAGGCGTTCAAATTCGAGGTTGGTGAACACGTTCGCTAGACGGCCATAGCCGTACTGCGGAATGCGCCGTGCATCGAACAAGTCGTAGCCGGTGGCGAGGATGATATTGCCGACTTGGAACGTAACGTATTCGTCTTTCTGATCAAAGTCAATCGCGTTCGATGCGCAGAATTTCTGGCACGCCTTGCACGTTCCTTTTTGGAAGAACGTACAGTTCTCGCGATCAATCACCGGATATTTCGGCACGGCTTGGGGAAACGGTGTGTAAATCGCTTTGCGATAGCCGATGCCGGCTTCGTATGCTTGATCAACGACTTTCTTTGGACATTTTTCCTGACAAATGCCGCAACCCGTGCAAGCGTCTTCTTTCACATACCGCGCTTTTTTCCGCACAGTCACGGTGAAATTGCCGACGTATCCTTCGACGTTCGTTACTTCGCTGTATGCCATCAACTTGATATTTTTGTGGCTTCCCACGGAAACCATCTTGGGTGTGAGAATTCAGGCAGAACAATCGAGTGTTGGATACGTTTTATCGAGTTGTGCCATTCGCCCGCCGATGGAAGGTTCGCGTTCGACCAAGTAAACCGGCAGACCGCTATCGGCAATTTCGAGTGCGGCTTGAATCCCGGCGATTCCACCACCAACGATCAGCGTTGCCGGATGAATCGGCAGGTGGAGGGGTTCGAGCGGCTCGTGATAGATCACGCGCTCGACGGCACCGGCGATGAGTGCTTTGGCTTTTGCATTCGCCAGCGCTTTGACCGTATGCACCCAAGAAACGTGTTCGCGAATGGACACGAGTTCGCACAGGTACGGATTCATTCCGGCTTGTTCGCACGCGCCGCGAAAAGTTTTTTCGTGCAAGTGCGGCGAGCATGCCGCGACGACGACGCGCGTCAAGCCGAGGTCTTTGATGTCCTTTTGAATGATCTCTTGTCCAGTGCTCGAGCACATAAATTTATAATCGCGCGAAACAACGACGCCGCGTGTAGCAAGTTTTTCGCCTGCCCACTTGGCGACATCTGCCACATCCACCATTCCGGCGATGTTGCTACCGCAATGGCACACGTATACACCGATGCGTTCGGTCATACCACTACCTCCTCTTCTTCACTTTCGGGCATCGTCGGCATTGGGAGTGCTTCCTTGGGGCGACGTGCACGGCGCGCGGGTTTGGCTTCTTCGACGGGTGGCACTTCAACACCGATGCGCGCGAGCGCAGGGCGTGCATCCACGATTTCTGTACCAATCCCCAACTTGCGCGCCGATTCACCAAACGCCAAGCCCATCATTTGCGTAAAGTACAAAACAGGAATGCGATAATCGGTTTTGAAATAGCGATTCATCGCGTTCTGGAATCCATCGAGATTCATCTGGCACATTGGGCAAACCGTGACGATGAGATCGGCTTGGTTGTCTGCCGCGCTCTTGATCAGACGCCGAATCAAATCGAACGCGGTGGCTTCGCTAATCTGGGTCATATGCCCACCGCAACAGTGCGCTTTGACCGGATAATCCACCACCTCGGCACCCAACGCGCGCAGGAGTTTATCGAGGGTCACCGGATATTCGGGATTGTCAATTTGTCCGTAGAAGGCGGGACGCCCAATCAAGCAACCATAGTACGGCGCGATGCGCAAGCCCTTGAGCGACTTGGTCACTTTTTCGGCGATTTTCTTATAGCCCACATCGTTGACGATCACATCGAGAAAATGACGCGTCTTGACGCTGCCGGGATGGTAATGCAAACCGCCAGCGGCAAGCGCGCGATTCACTTTTTCTGCCAATACCGCATCCTGCGTCAAATACGTATCGGCTTTGGAAAGGTTGAGGTAACACGCGCTACACGGCGCGACCATCTCGCGCAGTCCATCGGTTTTAGCCGCCAGCGCGAGCGTACGCGCGACCAGCGCGTATGCCGCCATTCGATTCAGCGCGATGTACTCGGTCGCACCACAGCAATTCCAATCATCCACTTCGACGAGTTCGATGCCGAGGTGCGGCAGAATCGCTTCGATGGATTGCCAGTACGGATAGCCGATCGCGCCTTTTTCAAGCGAACAGCCCGGAAAAACACTGTATCTCATTG
>JAOACU010000323.1:2901-3130 GCA_026417715.1 Anaerolineae bacterium
TTAATATAGGCTTCGGCAATTCTTAAGGCCACGGCATCTTCACCCCCTTCAGTCTGGAGGGCTTCTGCTACTTTTCTAATTCCGATGGCGGTGGCGCGCGCTAAGGCTTCGATTTCTTTGGCTTTAGCCAAGATCGCGCGCAAGCCGTCAAGCCCCTTGATGCGTTTGGGAGTGAAACTGATGCGCCCTTTGGTGACCATTCCCACGCCCATATCGGCAATCTTGAACA
>JAOACU010000323.1:3140-3435 GCA_026417715.1 Anaerolineae bacterium
ACACGCCGAACGGATTGTGCCGCAACATATGTTGCGACATCAACCCCAATTCAAACGAACGTCCAAAGTTCTCTACCCAAAAGATGAAGGTTTTGGAAAAATCGGCGGCAGTGGCTTCATCGTACTTTTTGAGTTTGACCGACATTCGTTTGAGGGTGTACATCACATCGGTAATGTGAATGTCTTGGGGACAGCGCACCATACAATAGTAGCAGGAGACGCAATACCACGGGGTGTTACTACGGAGGACTTGGTCTTGCATTCCCGCACGAATCATCGCAAAGAGGGTGCGGGG
>JAOACU010000324.1 GCA_026417715.1 Anaerolineae bacterium
GGTTTGAGATTGTACCGATTGGTTATCAACTTGATTTAAAGTAGCGGAATGTATGCCAACCATACAAGGCATCCCTGGTCCGTATCGTTTCTTCTTCTACAGTTTCGATTGTAATGAACCCAAACACGTTCACGTTCGCCGAGAGCGAAAGATGTGCAAGTTTTGGCTTGAACCTGTGGTGTTGTGCACGAACGATGGATTCTCGGCAGTCGAACTGATGCGGATACGCAAAATTATCCTGCGATATTTGGACGGCATCTTGGAGGCTTGGGATGAACATTGTGGAGAGTGAACCACGCATTGTCGGACTCAAAGTAACGAATGATAGTATTGTTGCGCAACTTGCCGATGGGCGTACGATTAGCGTACCACTGGCTTGGTCATGGCGTTTGTCTGAGGCAACCCCAGAACAACGTAACCGTTTTGAGATTATGGGCAACGGGCAAGGAGTCCATTGGCCCGATTTGGACGAGGATATTAGTGCTTGGGGAATGCTTTACGGAGTACCCGCGCGTCGTCCTAAACGTCAGGTGCAACCGCGACAACGCAGAATTCCTAGAATGGTCGAACGTCAAAAGGTGACGGCGTGAGAGTCGGTTCAACCCATACGCCATTCGGCTGGGTTGATGTAGAGTGAGCAGCGTGAAAAACTTTTTTCTTATCGGCTTGATCGGTCCGCTAGGTAGCGGCAAAAGTACAGTACGCCAAATGTTAGAGCAATTGGGCGCGCGCAGTCTCGACGCCGATTTGCTCGCGCACGTGGTGATGCAGCGCGGCACGCGCACGTGGCGCGCGATTGTGAATGCTTTCGGCGTCGAGATTTTGACGCACGATGGACGCATTGATCGGCGCAAGTTGGGTGCGCGCGTCTTTGCCGATCCTGCCGCACTCCAAACGCTCGAAAGCATCGTGCACCCTGCAGTACTTACGCTCATCAAAGACATTTTGCGCGACAACCAACATCCCGTCGTCGTGCTCGAAGCCATCAAGTTGTTTGAAACGGGAATGGATCAGTGGTGCGATGCGTTGTGGGCGGTGACTTGTTCACCCGACAAGCAAGTGGAACGCGTGATGCGCGCGCGTCACTTGAACGCGGACCAAGTGCGCGAACGCCTCGCTGCGCAAGGTTCGTTTGAGGACAAATTACGCCGCGCCGATGTGACGATTGACAACAGCGGTGATCTCGCCACCACGCGCGCCCAAGTACTCAAACTCTGGAGAGCGATTCGTCCCGAAACCGCGCGCGACAAGAGCGAATGGTTGGGAGAAACAGCGCGCCCAGTATCGCCACCAGCCGCACCCGTCATCGCTGTTCCGCCATCGCCGCCGGTCGAGCCCCAAGTATCTGCACCACCACCTTCCGTTAGCACGGTAGAAACTATCGTTGCACCGCCTCCTGTGGAGCCGACGATAGTATCGCCGCCAGTTGTTCCAACCGAAGCCGTTGTTGCGCCCACACCGACTCCTGTTGTACCACCCAGCACACCATCGGAAGTCGAAGTGCGGCGAAGTCGGCGTAGTGATTTGGATGCGTTGGCGGTAGCGATTGCCAAACGCGAAAATCTCGCGCGCCCACTCTCGCATGCCGAAGCCCTACGCCGTTTCGGATCGGGAGGATACCGCATTGCCGTTGCCGATGGTCGCATCGTAGCATTCGCCGCATGGGAAGTCGAAAATCTGGTGGCGATGATGCGCGAGTTGTGGGCAGAATCGAATTATGTCGCATTGCTAGCGTTACCACGCTTGTTCGATTTGATCGAAGAAGAAGCACGTCAATTGCTGTGCGAAGTAAGTATCATCTTTCTCGAAGTTTCCGCGCCGCTCTATCTCAGTGAGCAAGCGCGCGCGTGCGGTTATCGGCAAACCGAAGTGGCGAATTTGCACACCATTTGGCAACCGATTGTGCGCGAGCGGCTGCGTCCCGGCGAACGTCTGTGGGCAAAGCAACTGCGTGCGGATATTATCACTAAACCCTTCTAAAAAACTTGCCGCCGGCGATTATGCCAGCGGCAAATTGATTCAGGACGCTGAAGAAATGACACAACTCAAGAATTGGATGGAACGTCACCCACGCCTGACGGCGTGGTTCGTGTTGGCTGTCGGTATGGTGATCATCCTCCTCTGGTCGGCGAAGGATGTTGGGCTATTACCCACACAACTTGCCGCGCTCGTCGTGGCAACGATTCTCCTCGCGGGCTTGTGTGTCTGGATCATTGGTTGGGAGGATGAGGATCAAACGTCGCCTGCCGATCATTGACAGGTGAATGTGTCGCGCCCAGTGGCAGAGACGGGACCAGAAAACGCGACCACCTCGACCAGTACCGAGCAGTTGGGGGGTTGCTTGCCGATTTCAAAACCGAACGTCGCCATCCCCTGACTGTTGGTGGGAAGCAAAGGCAAGTAACGCGGACCATCTGCCAAGTGTACCACTGCGTACGCGGCAATGTCAGCCAGACGACGCCCGGCTTGATCTTCCACAATCACATCCACATATTGCGGTCCCGTTGTTCCCGTCTGGCGAAAACGAACTTGGACTTTGAGTGTCAACGACAAATTGCTTATGCCGGGCGTCGGAATCACAAAGGGTGGCGTGGTTGGAGTGGGACCGATTTTCGGCGGCGTACCGCACCAATCGTTGGGAGCGGGAAGCCGCCATTTGAAATCAGCAGGGTAATTTTTTTCTAATGCTAGTTTGCCCAAAGGGGTCGAAGTCACTTGCCGTCCCTCGGGCGCTAGCGGGTCCCACAAGAGACGTTGACGTTGAAAGTACTGTACAAACTTGTTCGCTTCACGCTCATAACGTACCCAGGAGATAGGATACCCAAAGACCTCTCTGCCCCCCTGTTTGTCGAAATAATCCTTGAAAGCAAAGGAGGTCACTTGTCCCGATTCTTGAAAGTACGCAAAGTTGGGATCATTCAGAGGCGGAGGGAGGCGAATCGGCGGATCGGTTTTGTCAGGATAGTACTCCAAACCTAGCATTCCTATCTCAACTCGATGTGGCGATGGATTTTCGGGTACAAACTCCAAACGGGCGCGTTCAAAGTACTGAACAACGCGCCCTTTTTCCCAAAAGGCTTCGGTGAGCGGGAGCCCCAAATAGTCACCGCGACGATTGTAGTAAAGTAGAAAAGCACCATGAACATTATGCTTGGTTTCGGCAAAGTAAGCACAATACGGCGAAGAAGAATCTGCTACTACAGTTCTCGATGATAAAAAGCCCCCGCCCAATACAATTAGACTCACCATCAACACGCGCGCGAGTTTCATTTTTCCCTCTCCTTGGGCATACTGCCCTACCTAATAATACACCATTTTGGAGCGCGGTGCAACAATGGCAATTGCGGCAAGCGATCCAGTCACACAATTTTAGTAACTACTCAGGTATGCCACAGGGAACACAGAGAACACAGAGAAAAACAAAAATTTCTCTG
>JAOACU010000325.1 GCA_026417715.1 Anaerolineae bacterium
ATGTGTATAAGAGACAGTCCGCAGCTATTACCGGCGGCGGCGGCAGTGGTAACGTGCGGAGCGGGAGAAAAGTGATCCAAGAGCCGAAAATCCGCATCGAACACGTGAGTTACGCCTACGGCGGCCAGCCCGCGCTGCGCGATGTGACGTGGCGCGTGCCCGCAGGCAGTTTCGCGCTCGTCGTCGGCGCATCAGGCACGGGCAAGAGTACGCTACTGCGTTGTCTCAACGGCTTGGTGCCGCATCTCTACGGCGGCGTCTTGCGCGGACGTATTCGCGTCGGCGGACGCGATCCTGTCGCGCTCGGTCCGCGCGCGATGAGCGATCTCGTCGGCTTTGTGTTTCAGGACCCCGAATCGCAATTCGTCACACGTCAAGTGGAAGACGAATTGGCGTTCGCGATGGAGAATCGCAATTTCGATCAGGCGTTGATGCGGCGACGCATCGAAGAGGTGTTGGATCAACTTGGCATCGCCGATTTGCGCGCGCGGCGCGTGGAGACACTTTCGGGTGGGCAACAGCAGTTGGTCGCGATTGCGAGTGTGCTGACGTTGCAACCTCAGGTGTTGGTGCTGGACGAACCCACCTCGCAACTCGATCCGCAGTCCGCCGAGCAAGTGCTGACGATTCTGCGCCACCTCAATCTCGATTTGGGTTTGACGATTGTCGTGTCCGAGCATCGTCTCGAACGCGTCGCGCAGTACGCCGATCAGATTTGCTATTTGCCCGCGCGCGGCGAACCGCCGCTGATTGGTGAGCCGCGCGCGGTGTTGCGTGAGGTCGCGCTTGTGCCGGCGCTCGTCGAACTGGGACGGCGATTGAATTGGCAACCGTTGCCGTTGACGATCAAAGAAGCGCGTCCATTCGCCGAATCGCTCAAGGTGCGTTTGAACGATGCGCCACCCGCGCCGCGCGCGTCGCGCGCATCGAACGGCGCGCGCGCAGTGACGGTGCGCGATGTCGAATTCAGTTACGATGGACACATCGCGCTGCGCGGTGTCAGTTTCGATGTGCGCGCGGGTGAACTCGTCGCGCTGATGGGACGCAATGGCGCGGGCAAAAGCACGTTGCTGAAAAATATCGTCGGCTTGCTCACGCCCACGCGCGGCGCAATCACGGTGTTGGGGATGGACACGCGCGCGACGCCCATCGAAGAAATCACGCGGCGCGTGGGATTCGTGCCGCAAAACCCTGGGCGCTTGCTCTTCAACGAAACGCTGGAAGAGGAATTGCGCTTCACGTGCCGCGCGCACAACTTGCCCACCACGCGCATCGGCGAATGGTTGGAGCGCTTGGATTTGAGTGCGCACGCGCGCGCGTATCCGCGCGATTTGAGCGTCGGCGAACGCCAGCGCGCCGCGCTCGCGGCAATCTTGGTCGCGCAACCTGAACTACTCTTGCTCGACGAACCGACGCGCGGCTTGGATTATGTCAGCAAGGAAC
>JAOACU010000326.1 GCA_026417715.1 Anaerolineae bacterium
CGTATGCACTGTCGCCACCCGTTTCCCAGCTTCAAACTCCTTGATTGGGTCACAACAAGTTATTCCCGATAATGTCTCATAAACGGTGGAACGTGGAACCCTATCACAAGTCGCTGAAACAAAACGCCTCGTTGGAGAGAGCGCCGACGCAGACGGTCACGACCCAGACGAATCATTTGTTTGCGTCCTTGTGTGCGTATATCAAGTTGGAGATGTTGAAATGTTCGACCCACCTCAACCACTTTGCGTTAAAGACCAAGTTGTATGTGGGGGCGATTCAGGTCGCCTTCGCGACTTTACGTCAACTGCAACCCGTTCAATTGGCTGCGTAAGGTGAGTTACGTCATCGGACGCATCCTATCGGTCAAGTCTGGGGAAATCCCGAACTTGGAGGATAGCCAATCCAAATTAGAAGCCATTCTGCGGGTTACGGCCTGAAACTGCGTTTACAACTTCTTTTCGGTGTTGCTGGTTCTCGATTGCGAAAGCCCGTTCTTTTGCTTTTGATTTACCATTTCGAAAAACTGCGAAAGTATAGCTCTGTATGTTCTGTGATCTCTATGGCAACCCAAGTCGTTACAAATCTCGACATCTACAGTAGGGCTGAGCAGTCACAGAAATTCACAAAAACTTGGTGTTCCTTCGTGTCCTTCGTGGACAAACTCTTCGTGGACAAACTCTACTCTAGAAAATCGCGCAACTTGCGCGAGCGCGACGGGTGTCGCAATTTGCGCAGGGCTTTGGCTTCGATTTGGCGAATACGTTCGCGCGTCACACCAAACTTGCGTCCCACTTCTTCGAGTGTGTGTGCTTTGCCGTCCTTCAACCCAAAGCGCAGTTGCAACACACGCCCCTCGCGCGGACTGAGCGAGGTGAGCAGTTCCTCCATCTGCTCGCGCAAAAGTTGATGCGATGCCGCTTCGGTGGGACCGAGCGTCGAATCGTCGGGGATGAAATCGCCCAAGTGCGAATCTTGTTCTTCGCCCACCGGCATTTCCAGCGAGAGCGGACGTTGCGAAATCTTGATGATGCGCTCGACCTTGCGCGGCGTCGTGTTCAACTCTTTGGCGAGTTCCTCGCTCGTCGGCTCGCGACCGAGTTCTTGCACCAATTGCCGCGAGACGCGCGTCAACTTGTTGATGCGCTCGCACATATGCACGGGCACGCGAATCGTGCGCCCTTGATCCGCAATCGCGCGCGTGATCGCTTGGCGAATCCACCACGTCGCGTACGTCGAGAATTTAAAACCGCGATGATGATCGAATTTTTCGACCGCGCGAATCAAGCCGATGTTGCCTTCCTGAATCAGATCGAGGAACGACACGCCGCGTCCGATGTACTTTTTCGCAATCGAAACGACGAGACGAAAGTTCGCCTTGATGAGTTTTTGGCGATACATTTCGCCTTCGCGCACTTTTTTCTCCAGGCGCGCGCGTTCCGTCGGCGAAAGATGATCCTTTGCCAACCGATAGCGCGCGCGACGCCCCATCTCCATCCCGCGCGCATACTCGACTTCTTGCTCAGCCGTCAACAGCGGAATGCGCGAAATCTCTTTGAGGTAGAGCGAGACCGTATCGTCAATCCCAATCGCACTCAGATCGAAATCTTCGGTTTGCGCTTTCGCGCTTTCGGTCTCTTCGGTTTCCTCTGCCGCTGGCTTTTCCGCTTCGATGACCGAGATGCCTTCATCGAACAAGACGATGTACAACTCTTCCAACTGTTCGAGGTTCGATTCGGCTTCGGGAAAGACTGCCAAGATGTCGTCTTGGGTTAGGTAACCTTGCTCTTTCCCTTTCTTGATCAGTTCTTCGACGGGCGTGGGTTCCTCGGGCGCTTGTGCTTCCAGAGCCGCTTCCTCGCTGGGCGCGCGCGCGGTTACGCTACGCGCGCGTTTCGTTGTCTCGGCGCGCGCCAGTACTTCATCCTGCAACTGTTTCAGTTTCTCGCGATCCTTTCGAGTTGCTTTTTTCGCCATAGTCTTGAAATAAACAATAAAATTGAGACAGGACAACCCCGTCTCTCCCTTGTCATTATACGATGCAAACACGCCCAAGTCAAGAGTTTTTTCGATTTTCTTAGGGAAAAGTGCAAAATTTATGCCTTACTTCTAAATATTATGACAATCACAAGCCGACTCAAATCTCTGCAACGATGTCAGCCATTCCCTCGATGATGTATGCTCGCGCCATTCGCGGGGTGTTGTACGCAAAGCCGACGCGCCCGCGCGCATCGGCGATGATGATGCCGCCGGTGCCGCCGACGCGTCGCGCCAGATACTCGATTGCCGCGCATGCCGCTTCGCGCGGTGTGCAACCACTGGCGAGTGCATCTACCGCGTGTTTGGCGAGGACGACGCGCGTGATGCTTTCACCCCAGCCCGTTGACGATGCGCCACCGCGCGTGTTGTCGGCGTACACACCCGCGCCAATCAATGGCGAATCGCCGACGCGGCCGGGGCGTTTGAACTTGGTGCCGCCGGTCGAAGTGCCTGCCGCGACATTGCCATCGCGATCTACGGCGACACAGCCGACGGTGCCGAATCCTTGCACGGGAACATACCGCGCACCTTCGCGAATCGGTGGTTGCGCGCGACACTTTTCCCACAGTTCGATTTGTTCTGGTGTGCGTAACAGCGCATTGTCAATCAACGTGATGTTGTGCTCGCGCGCAAATTCCTCCGCACCCCGCCCGATCAAAAATGTGTGTTCACTCTCTAGCACGCGCCGCGCGAGCACGATCGGATTTTTGATGTGCTCCACGCCTGCCACCGCGCCGGCGTCGAGCGTGCGTCCATCCATCATACTTGCGTCCAAACTGACCTTGCCTTCGCGATCCAAAAACGATCCGATGCCCGCATCGAACGCGGGATCATCTTCCATTGCGATCACGGCTGCCTCTACGGCATCGAGCGCGCTACCGCCGCGTTGCAAAATCTGCCACCCGATTTGCGCCGCGCGGCGTGTTCCTTCGCGATGTGCTTCGAGGTGACGCTCTTCGATTTTTCCCGCGCCGCCGTGAACAATGAGTGCCATTCCCATCTTGTCAACTCCGTTGTCGAAAACTAGTCGCCCCAGGGCTGGTGCAAAGTCGGTGTTGGCGACTCAAAGTCGCCGCGACGACCACCCAAAGCCGACCGCCGTCGGCTAAATTAGCCCGCGTAGGCGGGCTTCGGGTAGTTGTTGCCGTGAATTCTTTCGCCTGTCAATAGACTTTGTACCAACCCTATAGTCGCCCCGCGTTGGCGCGAGGGCTTTGTCAAAGTCACCTCTGATTTGATTTGTCACGCTGAGCGCAGCGAAGCGTCTCGCAAAGTGGTTTGAGAGATTCTTCGGCGCGTAAAACGCGCCTCAGAATGACACTCTCAGCATTACTTTTTGATCGCTACCTGACAGGGTAACGCGACT
>JAOACU010000327.1 GCA_026417715.1 Anaerolineae bacterium
ACACTGAACACTACAATATCTCATCTTAAACCCTCTACGCCCTCTTGTCAATTTCCCGCTTTTGTGCTAGAATCACGCACAGTCGAGGTTGGAATGCCCAAAGTGGATTTTGTTTTCGCGATGGAGATGCCTAACGGCGCACCGTAAGGTGTTGCGCGCACATTTTGCGCGCAGACGGTGCGCCACGCCGCAGTGAGACGACTCATCCGTCGTCGTGCACGAGCGGCGTTTTTGTTTGTGGACGAAGGACGAAGGAGAAGACACGATGGCAAAGAAAATTGGAGTGTTTGTGGCATGGCCCTATGCCAATGGAATGCTACATCTGGGGCACATTGCAGGCGCGTATCTCACCGCCGATATTTTCGCGCGCTATCATCGTCTTGTGGGTAACGATGTGTTGATGGTTTCGGGTTCCGATTCGCACGGAACGCCAATTACCATCACTGCTGATCAGGAAGGCAAAACACCGCGTCAGGTGTTTGAAGAATCGCACGCGCTCTTTTTGGAGGCGTGGCAGAAACTCGGCATTTCGTTCGATTTGTTCACGCATACCGATACCGAAAATCATTGGACAATTGCGCAAGATTTCTTCACGCGCTTGTTGCACAAAGGATACATTTACAAAGCGACCGAAAAACAACTCTACTGTGAGAACGATGCGCGCTTTTTGCCCGATCGTTACATCAGCGGCGAATGTCCGCATTGTCATTTTCCACGCGCGCGCGGCGATCAGTGCGATGCGTGTGGGCGCGTGCTCGACGCGACCGAACTCATCAACCCGCAGTGCAAGTTAGCCAAGCCCGGTGAAACGCATCGCTTGGTCGTGCGCGACAGCGAACACTTTTATCTCGATTTGCCCAAGTTCGAGAAACGCTTGCTCGATTATCTCAAGGACAAGGACGCGTATTGGAAATCGAACGTGGTCTTGTTCGTGCGCAAGTGGCTGGAACGCGGTTTACAAGGACGCGCCATCACGCGCGATTTGGATTGGGGAATCGCTGTGCCGTTACCCGGCTACTCGGGCAAATGCATCTACGTTTGGTTCGAGGCAGTCATCGGCTACTATTCCGCATCGGTCGAGTGGGCGAAGCATCGCGGCACACCCGACAAGTGGAAAGAGTGGTGGACCAAATCGGACGATGTGCGCGGGTACTATTTTGTTGGCAAGGACAACATTCCGTTCCACACCATCATCTGGCCCGCGATGCTTCTTGGCTATGACGAAACCTTGCCCCTGCCGTACGATGTGCCCGCAAACGAGTTTTTGAATTTGGAAGGACGCAAGTTCAGCAAATCGGAAAACTGGGCGGTGTGGATCAACGATTATCTCAAGTCGTACGATCCCGACCCGTTGCGTTATCTCCTCTCGGTCAATATGCCCGAATTCGCGGACGCCGAGTTCACGTGGCGCGAGTTCGTGCGTCGCAACAACGATGACCTGATTTCCAACTGGGGCAATCTGGCGAATCGCGTCCTCTCGTTCACGTACAAGAATTTCGATGGACGTGTGCCCACGCCCGGCGAATTGACCGAGACCGACCGCGCGCTCCTCGCACAATCCGAAGCCACACTTGCGGCAGTGAGCGATGCGCTAGAGCGTGTGCGTTTCAAAGAGGCGATTGGTCACGCGATTGAACTCGCGCGTCAAGCCAACGTGTACTTGCAAGTCACCGAACCTTGGAAGACGATCAAGACGGATCGCGCGCGCGCGGCAACCGCGCTCTTTGTCGCGCTGCGCGTGATTGACGATCTCAAGGTGATGTTCTATCCGTTCCTGCCGTTTTCATCGAACGAGTTGCATCGGCAACTGGGTTACGAAGGTGATTTGCTTGGTGAAATCCACGTCGAAACAGTGCACGAATCCACGCGCGCGCATACGGTTGCCGTGTACACGCCGGGCAAGCACGCGCAAAAATGGGCACCATCACAATTGCCACCCGGTCAGGTGTTGCGCGAACCCAAGCCGCTGTTCAAAAAGTTGGACGAGAAAATCGCGGAAGAAGAGTATGCCAAGTTGGGCAAGCCGCGCGAGTGACTGAAGACGAAGGACGAAAGACGAAGGCATTCGTCCTTCGTCCTTCGTCCTTCGTCGAGTTTTGACGTTGCAAGCAAAACGACTATAATATCACTTGCAAGTGCATATTGCGATGTGGCTCGCAACAAATTGTCGGAGTAACGACTGATAGCCGCTACGGATTTTTCCGGCGCGGCTTTTTTGTTAGAATGTAAGACAAGTTGTCCATCAAGGAGCAAAATGAATTCGCGTGATTCAACGCGTTGGGATTTGGAACGCGCGCTTGGCGAATCGGGTTGCGCGGTGTGCCGACTCGCGCGTGTCGGCGTGCAACGATTCTTCGATGGCTTGCTGTACGAAAACGCGAACGATGCCGCGATTCGTCAGCGCGTTGCTGACGCGCTCGGCTTTTGCAATCGGCACGCGTGGCAGATGCGCGCGCAGGGCGGCGCGCTGGGCATCGCTTTGCTCAACCGTGACGCGTTACGACAGTGGCAACACCAACTCGAACACACGCGTCAACCAGTGCACGCGAATCGTGGCACCGCCCAGTGCTTGGCGTGCGAAAAGCAAGACGAGATCGAAGCGCGTGTGATTACTGTGCTCATCGAGTCGCTGACAGACGACGATTTTCGCGCGCGATTGCGCACATCGGCAGGGCTGTGTCGTCCGCATTTTGCGCGCGCGTGCGCGGCGGCATCGCGCGACGAGACTCTCCGCATGCTCGTCGAAATTCAAATCGCAGTCAACGCGCGTCTCCTTGCCGAGTTGGACGAGTTCATTCGCAAGAACGATTATCGTTTCATCGGCGAGGGTTTTGGCGCGGAGGGTGATGCATGGCTACGCGCCATCGAGATTGGCAGGAGCGGAGCACGCATGTTAGATTTTTCCGCGCTCTGGTTCAGGGACGCCTTTCGGCACCAAGGGTGTCCCATCTGCTACTTGCGCGCGCGTGACGACGCGCGCTATATTTTCACGATTCTCTATGAATTTGTGACCGATGGCGGCGTGCGTACGAATTTTGTGAATTCATTAGGGTATTGCCACGAGCACGCGTGGGCACAGCAACGCACTGAAGCGGAACACTGGGGCGATGGTTTAGGGACGGCGACAATGTACGAAAGTGTGTTGGCGCAAAATCTCGCGGGTTTGGACGAATTTATTCGCGCGACACGTCGCGAAATCGCGCGCGCACGTTTGCCGTTTTGGGCGCGCCTTCGCAAGCATTTACCACGCGCTTTGCCCTTTGGCATTGAACCGCGTGCGCCGTGTCGCGTGTGCGAACTAGGCGCGCAAGGTGAGCGCGCGCTGTTGGATACATTCGCGCAGAAAATCGAATGGGATGAGTTTCGCGCGTGGTATCGCGCGTCGGATGGATTGTGCTTGCCA
>JAOACU010000328.1 GCA_026417715.1 Anaerolineae bacterium
TGAGGCGCGCTTTACGCGCCGAAGAATCTCTCCAATCACTTTGCGAGACGCTTCGCTGCACTCGGCGTGACAGAATTACTCCTCACAAACAGCATTACTTTTGTAGCCCTACCAACTCCGCATCTTGCAAAGTGGTGTGAGAGATTCTTCGCTCCCCTCGGTTGCTCAGAATGACAGTGTAACGCGACTTTGACCAAGCCCTATGTAGTTGGAGTGCAAATTGACAAATCGCCTTTTCTGACGATAATGCAAATGAAAGGCGATGACGGAGAAGAGTAACCGTTCTGGAACCGCCAGAGAGAAGGACGGTGGGTGCAAGTCCTTTCGGGAAAAGACGGCGAAGTTCGCTCCCGAGCCGCGCGTGCGAAATCGTTAGATGACACGAGACTAGTGCGCGCCGCGTCTCTCGCGTTACCGAGAGAGCCGATGATGGTCGGCGATGAGTGAGGGCGTTAGTTTGATAGTGCACTAGTTCGATAGTTCAATAGTGCGATAGTTGAATGTTTTTCAAACAGCAACTATTGCACTAATCCACCATCGCACTATTGCACTAATCCACTAACGCACTAACCAGGGTGGTACCGCGAGACGTTGGCTCTCGTCCCTGTGGGGCGAGAGTTTTTTGTTGAGGATCATTTCAATCAGGAGTCATACACAATTTGAGTTCTACAGCAACATCGCAGACACGTCTTGCACCTTTCGTCGCACTACAGCATCGCGACTTTGGGTTGATCTGGGTGGGACAACTGATTTCCCTAGCGGGAACACAGATGCAACAAGTCGCGATCAACTGGCACATTTACATTCTGACCAAATCGCCAGTCGCACTTGGCTTCATCGGCTTGACGCGCGTCATTCCGCTCATCGTCTTTTCGTTGATTGGCGGTGTGATTGCCGATGCACACGATCGGCGGCGCGTGCTTATCGTCACGCAAAGCACGATGATGTTTTTCGCGGCACTGCTGGGAATTTTGACGATGTTGGAAATCATCAACGCGCCGCTCATCTACGCGCTCGCCGCGCTCACCGCAGCGGCAAGTGCGTTCGACGCGCCAGCGCGCCAAGCCCTTTATCCCAACTTGGTGCCCAAAGAGCACTTGACGAACGCGATAAGTTTGGTGAATTTGGCGCGACAAGTCGCCTCCATCGTGGGTCCAATGCTCGCCGGTTTTGTGATTGCCGCGTTGAACGTCGAAGCGGTGTACTGGGTCAACGCACTGTCATTCCTTGCGGTGCTTGCCGCGCTCGTGCTGATGCGAACGCCGGCACAACAACATTTGGGTGAAGGGCGTGTCTCGCTCGACGCGATGGTCGAAGGCATTCGCTTTGTTTTTCAAGCGCCGATGATTCGCACGACAATGCTCCTCGATTTTCTTGCGACGTTTTTCTCATCTGCCACATCGCTCTTGCCGATTTTCGCGTCGGAGATTCTGAATGTCGGTGCGCAAGGATTAGGACTTTTGTACGGCGCAGAATCCATCGGCGCGGTGATTGCGGGCGCGGTAATGTCACTCATTGGCAACATCAAGCGACAGGGCGCGATTCTGCTGGGCGCCGTTGCCGCGTACGGCGCGGCGACCGCCCTGTACGGAATGTCCACCATTTTCATTGTTTCGTTCGTGTTGCTCGCGCTTGTCGGCGCGGCAGACACCGTCAGCACGATTTTGCGCAACACGATTCGTCAACTCGCCACACCGGATTACTTGCGTGGACGAATGACTTCGGTGACGATGATTTTCTTTCAAGGCGGTCCGCAACTTGGTAATCTGGAAGCCGGCATCGTTGCCGCCCTCTTTGGTGCACCGTTCGCCGTCATCAGCGGTGGCATCGCGACGATCCTTCTTGTCCTTGTAACCGCGTGGCGGGTGCCGGAATTACGCAACTACAGTGGACAGTGAGACAGTAACGCAGTGAGACAGTGGGACAGTAAGACAGTAAGGCGGTGGAACAAGGCAAAAGGCGCGCACATTTCAGGAGATTGTTGATATCTCAAAGAGTTTTTCCCAAAGAGGAAACCTTTTTCGCTTACCGATCAGATTCGTCGGTCGTCACGTGCCATTGGCGCGAATATCTAAACGTGAGCAGGTAGGGCTACAAAAGTAATGCTGTTTGTTCGGTTTCGCTCAGCATCGCGAAAAACGCGCCTCAGAATGAACTGTGTCGGCATTACTTTTTGATCGCTACCCGCGAATCAACAGTCGAATATTTCACCGATGATACCGATCTACCGTCCTACTGATTCACTGACTCACTGTCCTACTGTCCCACTGCTCTACTGTCTCACCGTTCAACTCAACAAGGAGAACCTATGCTAGACGAACTCCAATCCCTCCGCACCCACGCGCTCGAACAACTCGAACGTGTGGAAGACGAAAACGCGCTGGAACAATGGCGCATTGCGTTCTTGGGACGCAAGGGCGCACTCGCGGCATTGATGGAAAAATTGGGCACGCTTCCCAAAGAGGAACGTCCTGCCGCTGGCAAACTGGCGAACGAAGTCAAAGCCGCACTCGAAACCGCGTTCGAGGCGCGCGTCAACGCGCTCAAACAGCGCGCACTCATCGCATCGCTCACTAGCGCGCCGCTCGATGTGACGTTGCCCGGGCGTCCCGTCAAACGCGGACGTTTGCACCCGGCAAACGCGAATTTGCGCGAGATTTATCGCATCTGGCGCGATATGGGCTTTCAGATTTTTCGCTCGCGCGAAGTCGAATCGGACGAAACGAACTTTCAACTGCTCAACATCCCACCACATCATCCCGCGCGCGACGCGTGGAGTACGTTCTACATCGCGGGCACCGATCAGCGCGTTTTGTTGCGCACACACACTTCACCCGGACAAATTCGTGCGATGCGCGAACTGGGTGCGAACGGCACACAGCCCTTGCGCGTGATTTTGCCAGGGATGTGCTATCGCTTCGAGCAGGTGAGCGCGCGCTATGAAATTCAATTCAATCAAGTCGAAGGGCTTGCCATCGGACGCAACATCACCTTTGCCGATTTGAAAGGCACGCTCATCGAATTCGCGCGTCGCGCGTTTGGCGAACGCCCCGTGCGTTTCTACGCCGATCACTTTCCGTTCACCGAACCGAGCGCGCAGATGGACGTGCAGTGCATCATTTGCGATGGCAAGGGTTGTGCAATGTGCAAATACACCGGCTTTCTCGAAATTTTGGGCGCGGGGATGGTGCACCCGGTTGTGCTCAAGAACGGCGGCTACGATCCCGACAAATGGAGTGGCTTTGCTTTCGGCTTGGGTCCCGAACGCATCGCGATTTTGCGCTATGGCATCGAGGACATTCGATACTTTTGGGGGAATGATTTGAGATTCTTGGAACAATTTTGAAATGCGGGGGATAGATGGCGAAGAAGGCGTTAGGAGGCGCAAGAAGGCAAAGAAG
>JAOACU010000329.1 GCA_026417715.1 Anaerolineae bacterium
TATCAGAAACGTGGGTCGGATACGATGGAAGTTGTATTGATGGGAAAAACACTGTAGGACGAGTTTGAAACTTGTCCTACGGAGGGATTATGACCAAACGACCACGTGCACGCGATCTCGGAATCAAAATCGGACGCATCAAAACCGGACGCTACAACGCCATCACCGACGTGGCTGGCGTTCGCGTCGGACACGTCACGCTCATCGAAGGTTCGGGTAAATTGGTGCCGGGCAAAGGTCCCATTCGCACCGGCGTCACCGCGATTCTGCCGCACGGCGGCGATTTGTTTTTGGAAAAAGTGACGGGCGCAGTACTCCGCATCAACGGCTTTGGCGAAGTGACCAACTCGGAGCAAGTGCACGAGATGGGATTCATCGAAGGACCGATTATGCTCACCAACTCACTCAACGTTGCGCGCGTCGCCGATGCGGTGATTGATTGGTCGCTCGACCGCAACAAAGCGATGGGCGTCGAAACGTGGGGCATCAGTCCTTGCGTCGCCGAAACGAACGATATGTACCTCAACGACATTCGCGGACGACACGTGAATCGCGAGCATGTGTTTCTGGCGATTGATTCCGCCAAAGGCGGTCCCGTCGAAGAAGGCGCGGTTGGTGGTGGAACAGGAATGATTTGCTACGATTTCAAAGGTGGCATCGGCACGGCGTCGCGCAAACTACCCGACAAGTTGGGTGGCTATACGATTGGCGTCCTCGTGCAAACCAATTTTGGTTGGCGTCCGCAATTGATGATTGATGGCGTGCCGATTGGTCGCGAACTGGAACACTACAAGCCGATACGTCGCCGAGTCACCAAACCAACGGTGCCGCGCGCCAGCGTTCCCCTATTGCCCGCTAGTGCGACCAAAGAATCGGCAACCACAGAGAGCACGGCACCGATGGTCGCGACGCCACCGATTGACAGCGGCTCGGTCATCGTCGTCCTTGCGACCGATGCGCCTTGCTCCACGCGCATCCTCACGCGCCTCGCGATGCGCGCACAAAACGGACTCGCGCGCACTGGGTCGTACACCGGCAACACCAGCGGTGATTTCGTCATCGCGTTCAGTACGACGCGTCGCAAAAAACATTTTGCCGATGCGCTCACTTACACTGCCGAGCAAATCATCGAGCAAGGTGATCTCATCAACTATATGTTTTGGGCAGTCGTCGAAGCGACGGAAGAAGCGGTACTCAATTCGCTCTTCAAAGCCGATACGATGGTAGGACGTGATGATCACGTCGTTCCCGGCTTGCCCATCGAAGAAACCGTCGCGCTGATGCACAAGTACGGAAGAACCCAAGTGCATCTACCTTGATGACGAAAGACGAAGGGCATTCGTCCTTCGTCTTTCGTCCTCCGTCCTTCGTCCTCTCAGGAGCAACCCGATGAAATCCAATTACCGTTGGCTCGTCGTCACCGTCTTTTTTCTGTTTATGCTTTTGCATCAAGCCGACAAATTGCTGATCGGTCCGCTCACCACACCGATTATGCAAACGTTCGGCATTGACGAAGCACAAATGGGCGCGGTGTTCACCGGCGCACTCATCGTCGGTTCGATTCTGTACCCCGTATGGGGTTATCTGTACGATCGCTATGGACGTGCCAAGTTGCTCGCGCTGGCATCGTTCATTTGGGGTTCGACGACGTGGCTCAGCGCGCTCGCACCGACGTATCCCGCGTTTCTCATCACGCGCGCGTCCACCGGTGTTGACGATTCAAGTTATCCCGGTCTCTACAGTCTCATCTCCGATTATTTCGGTCCCAAGGTGCGCGGCAAAATTTACGGATTGTTGCAAATCGCGCAACCGCTGGGCTATATGCTTGGGTTGTTGGTAGCCACGCTGTTCGTCAGTTCGTTGGGATGGCGTAACATCTTTTACATCACCGGCACCTTGGGAGTCGCGCTCGCCATCGTCATCTTCTTCGCGGTGCGTGAAATGCCACGCGGTAAAGGTGAACCCGAACTCGCCGAGTTGGAGCAAATCGGCATTTATCGCTTTGATAAAAAGATCGCGCTCGGTCTTTTTCGCAAACGTAGTTTGCTCTTGCTGTTCGCGCAAGGTTTCGTGGGTGTGTTTCCTTGGAACGTCATCACGTATTGGTTCTTTCGCTATCTGGAGACCGAACGCAAATACACACCCGACGCGGTGTTTATGACGATGGCGCCAGCAATCTTGGTGCTGGCATCGGGACACCTGATTGGCGGCACGCTGGGCGATTTTGCCTTCCAGCGTACACCGCGCGGTCGCGTTCTCGTCTCGATGTTCGGCGTGTTCGCTGGCGCGGTGATGCTGATGATTACCCTGAGCGTCCCAATCGAAAATCAAACACTCTTCTTCGTGACTCTGTTGCTAACGGCGGTGTTCATTCCCTTCGCCGCGTCGAACGTCGTGGCGACCGTGTACGACATCACTTTGCCCGAAGTGCGGAGTACCGCGCTGGCGGTGCAGTATTTCATCGAAGGGAGTGGCGCGGCACTGGCGCCCTTGATGGCGGGATTGATCGCGGTGCGCTCCTCGTTGCACGATGCGATTCTGATTATCTGCGTGAGCGCGTGGTTGATGTGCGGCACGCTCCTCGCGTTCACCGCCTATCTTGTGCCGCGCGATATCAAGGTCTTGCGCGAGCAGATGCGCGAACGCGCGGCATACGAACGCGCGCGCCAAATCAGTTGATTCTTGGAGCATCTGTAAGATTCGCTTACTTGCGCGGTGGTTGCGGCACAGCGGGGAGAGAACGCGCGGACTGCTCCAGTGCGCCGAGTCCGCTCTTGGCTTTGGGGATTTCGCCGCGCGCGAGTTGCTTGGTCATCGCGTTGATCGAATTGGCAAGTGTTTGCCCTTGCGCGCCAGCAAACTGATTCAACCCCGCGACGGCGTTTGCACCTGCAACGCTAATCGCTTGCAATTCGCTCTTGTTGATTTTGTTATCCGCGAGCGCGGCGCGCACCGTTTCGATGTACGTGTTCACGCTTTGAACAGTGCCGCGCAGATCGGTAGGCGCGCTGGTGGGCTTGGTCGCCAGCGCGGCGTTCGCGCGTTTGGTCAGTTCGGATTGTAGCGTCGCGTTCAATGTCTTGGCTTTGCTCTGCGCGCTCGCGGCGGCTTGGTTCGCTCTGGTCGCGTACGTTTGCACCTGCGTCACTGTAGTCGCAGTCAGCGTTTGCCCCTGCGCCAAAAGCGCGTTGATTTGATTGAGCGACTGTGCCATCGCATTCAAATCTTGTTCGATGGCTTTGAGCAAATTCAGCGTTTCCGTCGCGATCTCGGCGTACAAGTCATAGTACGCTTGCATCAGTGCAAGGGCTTGAGCGATCTCGGTTTGCGACATTGCAAGAACGGCTTGCAAGGCGACAATTTCTTGCGGCGTCAGTGTACCATCGGCGGCGTATGTTGC
>JAOACU010000330.1 GCA_026417715.1 Anaerolineae bacterium
GTTGGGGTGCTGTTGTTGCTGGGTGCGATTTTTTTCGAGCCGCTGGCGCAACGCGCGACTTTTTTACTGCAACGTGAAACGGCTGAATCGTACGAGACGGGACGTTTGGAAGTTTGGCGACAACTGATCGCCGCGTTACCGCAACGTCCACTGTTTGGATTTGGTTTGAACAACGCGGGACAATTTATCGCGCCGACACAAAGTTTGCGCGGTGGCACGTTTACCATAGCGTACAGTTCGCCAGAAAGCGCGTATGTCGCAACACTCGTCGAGACGGGTATCGTTGGTTTCGCATGCTTGCTGTGGTTCATCGGCGCGATCCTCGTGCGCGCGTATCGGCGCGCGCGCGCTTCGATGTTAGACGTCGGTGTGTTCGCGGCAATCGTCGCGCTGTTGTTCGGTAATCTCACCGTGTCCGCGCTGACGACTGATCAGAATGGTTTGTTGCTGGGTGTGTTAATCGGAATGGTGTTTGCGAATGACGAGCGCGCCCAAGACTGAAATTCGGATGCGGCGCGTTGCCGCGTTCACTGCCATCACCGCGTTCGGTTTTGTGTTGGGCAAACTGAGTGGACTTGCGCGCGAAATGCTCGTGAGCGCGCAATTCGGTCTCTCATCCGATTTGGACGCGTACTTGGTTGCGCTCACGGTGCCAACGGTCATCAACAACGTGATTGCGGGTGGTACCATCGTTGCGGCGATGATGCCGATACTGTCGCGATACTTGGCGCGCGGAGATCGCATCGGCTTTTGGCGCGCGGCAAGTGTGGTGACGAACATCGTTTTGTTGATTACGGGCGCGCTGACAATCGTTGTGATGCTGTTGCCTGCGCCGATCATTGCGCTGGTGGGCGGTGGCTTTGCCGCGCCGATTCAGGAGACCGCTGCGCGACTTTTGGTGATTACGATGCCCACGCTCGTTTTGAGCGCGTTGTTGAATATGCTCCTCGTTGTGCTCAACGCGCTCGAACGATTCGTTGCGCCTGCGCTGATTTTTCTCGCGCTCAATCTGGGCATCATCGTCACTGTGATTGTTCTTGCGCCGAGTCTGGGCATCTACGCGGTGGCGTGGGGTTTTCTCATCGGCGTTGGCTTGCAAGTGGCAATTCAGTTCATCGAACTGCGTCACGAACGTCCGCAGTATTTTTTCATTCTCGATTGGCATCATCCTGCGTTGCCCGAAGTGTTGCGCGCGTTTGTGCCGATTGCCGCGCTTTCGATTATCGCGCAAATCAACATCGTCGTTGACAAAGCGATGGCGACGATGTTGCCGACAGGAAGCGTGAGCGCGCTGTACTATGCCGATTCGATTTTGGGTTTGTTCTATATGCTGGGGACGAGTTTAGGAATCGGCGTGTTTCCGAGTCTGAGTCGTTCGGTCGCGGTGGATGATTTAGTGAGCGCGGGGCAAGCGGTCACGCGCTCGATACGAATGTTGATCTTTGTCCTCGCGCCACTCACGTTCTTACTCATTGTGTTTGCCGCACCCATCATCGGTTTGATTTTAGGGCGCGGCAAGTTCGATGCAAGCGCGGTCGCAATGACCTCAAGCGCGCTGGGAATGTACGCGATTGGCTTGATGGCGATGGCGATACTGAACATTTTGCAGCGCGCGTTCTACGCGCTTTCGGATAGCGTCACGCCGTTTGTCATTGGCACGGCGACGATGTTTTTGCACATCGTTTTGAATTTGATTTTGATGCAAACGATGTTGCACGCGGGCATTGCGCTTTCCGCGTCTATCAGTACGATTCTGGGTGCGGCAGTCCTGATTGGCTTGCTTGCGCGTCGTCTGCCGAGTGTTCAAATCGCTGATACGAGCGTTTATCTTTTGCAATGTAGCGCGATCGCGTTCATCAGCACACTGGGCGTGATGCTTGGCTTTGACGCGTTGCGAATGGACGTAACGACGTGGTGGGGACGCATCGTGGGGGTGATGTTTGCCGCGCTCGGCGGTGCAATCTATTTCGGCATCGCGTTTGCGCAGCGCGTACCCGAAGGTCGAATGTTGTGGCAGTGGGCATTGAGTTTCGTTCGACGTGAGGTGCGCGAATGAAAATTTGTATGTTCTCGCGCATTATGCCTGTTCATTCGGCGGGTGGGATGCAAGATCACGTGCAAACGTTGAGCGCGGGACTCGTCAAGCGTGGTCACCAAGTTACAGTGATTACCACCGCGCGCGCGGATGATGTCGAGTTTGAAATCATCGAAGGTGTCCATGTGCATTTTTTGTCGGGCACGGTGGCAGGACGTTACTCGCGCGCGTTTTGGGAAAAATCGGTACGCAAGTTTGAAGAACTGCACGCGCGCGTGCCTTTCGATGTAGTGCATAGTCAGAGTATTGCCGCGTGCGGTGTGTTCGCGCGTCAGTTGCCGCGCAAGTATGGTTTACCACTCGTGACATCGTTGCACGGTACGCATCTTGACGTGCTCACGACGAGTTGGCACACCGATTTTTTATCAGCCCGTCCTCAAGGTATTGTGCGTTTTGGTGCTGTCGCTGTAAAAATGTTTTTCGATTATCTCACGCGCGATGTGTGGTTCATTCGCGGCTCGGATATTTTGATCGCGACAAGTGATGCCGATGTGTGGAAGTACACCACGCTCTATCGCGTTCCTGTCAAGCGCATTCGCAAAGTGTACAACGGGATTGATACACAACTTTTCTCGCCATCTCCAATCTCTAGTCTCCAATCTCTACGCGCTGGACTCAACATTGACCCCGATGCTAAAATCATCCTCGCGCTCGCGCGTTTGCAAAAAGACAAGGGTGTGCAAAATGCGATTGCCGTGATGCCGCGCGTGCTGGCACAGATGCGCGCTGTGTTGATCATTGTGGGTGATGGTGATTACCGCGCCACGCTCGAAAAGTTGGCGCGCGATCTAGGTGTGGCAGAGCACGTACGTTTTGTGGGGACGCAACCACTTGCCGAGTGTGCGCGTTATTTCAACTTGTGTGATGTGTTCGTCAATCCGACACTCCGCACGGATGGTTACGATTTGACGATTGCGGAGGCGATGGCGTGCGCCAAGCCCGTCATCGTGTCCGATGTTGGTGCAAATTCGACGCTGATTGATCGCGCGACGATGCGCGATGGCATTCTCATTCCGCGCGGTGATAACGATGCGCTCGCGCGCGAAATTGTGCGCGTGTTGAACGATCCCACGCTGGCGCGCGCAATGGGTGAACGCGCGCGCGAAAAAATCGTCGCGCGATTTAGTATTGAGGCGATGGTGAGTGGGATGGAGAAAGTATATGAGGAGGTATGCTTTGGCAAGAAACAAATTCAGTGATGTAATCGTCGGATCTAATTCTAAATCCTTGGCTAATCGAATCGTAGTTATCCTATGGTTGGTATATATTC
>JAOACU010000033.1:0-10292 GCA_026417715.1 Anaerolineae bacterium
GAGTATATGCAATCCAACTTGAAGGAACAACGCGTAGAATCAGTTGCCATGTTCGAGGATGCCAAAAGTGGATCATTGCATACACCTCACGTATCGTCATCGGTATAAAACACCAACCCCACTACATCTGGTCCCGTGTGCGCGCCCATCACCGGTGTAAACTCGGTGAAGAAAAATTCCACACACGAGACGCGCGCGAGAAACTGATCGCGCAACCACAGCGCGTCCTCAGGTATATCGCCGTGAAACACTGCCGCATGCACGTTACGCGATGCACCTACGCGTTGCACTGCCAAATCTACAATCTCCTCAAGCGCGTGTTTCCATGAACGCGTCAACCCGACAATACTGACGCGACCTTGCTTGAGATTCAGAATTGGTACGATGTGCAGTTGATTGCCCAAGAGGATCGCGGCTTCGCCCAAGCGTCCGCCGCGATGAATGTGCTCTAACGTTTTTAGCGTAGCAAAAAAATCCACCTTGCGAATCACACGCTCGGCTTCGGCAACAACGTGCTCCAACGATGCGTCGCGCGCCGCCGCGCGTGCCGCCGCGAGTACAACAAATCCTTCAGCGATTGTCGCGGTGCGCGAATCAATCACGCGAATCGGGACACGTCCCACTTGTTCTGCCGCAAGGCGCGCGGTCTTGACGGTGCCCGTCATATCACTTGAAACGTGAATCGAAACAATCGCATCGTATCGCTCACTCAACTCTGTGTAGAGCGCGAGAAACGCACCCAACGGTGGTTGCGTCGTCGTCGGATAGACGCGCGTCTGACGAAAGCGTTTGTAGAATTCGGCGGGTGTCAAATCCACACCATCGCGATACGTTTGTCCCTGCCACACCAATTCAAACGGCACTTGATAAATACCCAGTTCCTCCTTGAGTGCATTCGGAACACACGCCGCGCTGTCGGTCACTACTGCAATGCGAGCCATTTCGCTTCTCCTTAGAGCACAAGTTCTGCAATTTCGGTGGGTTCGATCAATTCACCATCCACACGATTCACGCCGATCACTTCCAAGCGCGAATCAAACAACAACGCGACGCGTTCGATCTCCATTCGATACTGACCAAAATTCAATTCAGGGACAATGACGCGCGTGATGCTGGGAGGTCCCACGCGTGATACCGACGAGCGCGATTCGTCGCTCGGTTCGGTTGCGGTGATCACATTCCCGCGCAATGCCGCGCGCAACGATTGTTCGGGTAGGGGCCAGAGCGATTGAATCGTGAGCATCGAGACGCGCTTGCCTGCTGTGCGCGCCATCCGCACCGCTTCGATTGCCGAACGCGCGCTGATGCCATACGCGACGACGAGTGTACGCGCGCCTTCTTGCGCATCGAGTTTGACGAATTCCAACTCGTCGCGATGCGCTTCGATTTTTTGATACAAATGCCGACTCGTCCGATTCACGTTCGACGGTTTCTTCGTCAGCATCCCGTGCTCATCGTGCATCGAAGTTGTAAGGCGCGTGAGGTGCGGACCACCAATCGGCGAGAACAGCGGCACATCGGCTAACTTTTTGACGTGATACGGTACGAACGTGCCATCGGCGGGTGCGTGCGCGCGCGTGATAATGTCCACATCCTCAAACGCATCGGTCTCGACACTTTGTTGCGCGATGATCATCTCTTTGTCGGTCGCGATGAACACTGGCGTACGAAAGCGTTCTGCCAAGTTGAACGCGTGTTGTGTGAGGGTGTAACAATCGGCAATACTGCTTGGACACAGCGCGATGATCGGAAAACCGCCGCTGGTGACCCATCGCAAAAATTGCACATCGCCTTGTGACACGGTCGTCGCGCCACCAGTCGCCGGACCCAAACGCATCACGTCAACAATGACAAGTGGCACTTCGCCCATAATTGCCATTCCAATATTTTCAGAATACAAACTGATGCCAGGTCCCGATGTCGCGGTCATCGCTTTCATTCCCACCATTGCCGCGCCGATGCACATCCCGATACTCGCGATTTCATCTTCGCCTTGAATGCCGATGCCACCCACTTTGGGTAGTTCGCGCAGCATCTTTAACATAATTGGTGTGGCAGGTGTGATCGGATACCCTGCAAAAAAATTGCATCCTGCTCTCAATGCGCCGCGCACGACCGCTTCCGCACCATCCATAAATTCGCGCATACACACTCCGATTTCAGATTGCAGATTGTAGATTGCAGATTTCTTTTCTTCATTGTAACGTATTCCCGCGATTTTCCCAAATTGTTCGTCTTGTTCTTCTATGCTATTATACTCATAATTCAATCTGCAATCTGAAGTCTTAAATTTGCAATTCAAGGGGGCGCAATGTGGTACGGCGAACAAGTGATTCTGTGTCCCGTGCAACGTGAGTACTTGCCCAAGTATGTCGAGTGGCTGAACGATTGGGAGGTGGCGCGCTTTTTGATGCCGGGCATTCCGTTGCCACTCAACCTCGAAAAAGAAACCGAGTGGTTCGAGTCGCTGGGCAGAGATAAGGAGAATATCGTCTTTGCGATTTTGACGCGCGCGGACAAACAAATGATCGGCAACTGTGGTTTGCATCGTATTGACCTGAAAAATCGGAGCGCGGTCTTTGGCATTTTCATCGGCGATAAAAATTACTGGGGCAAGGGTTACGGCACCGATGCCACGCGCACGATGCTCAAATTCGCGTTCGAGGAACTGGGACTGAATCGCGTCGAGTTGTGGGTGTACGATTTCAACACGCGTGCGATTCGCGTGTACGAAAAAGTCGGCTTTCAACGCGATGGTGTTCGTCGTCAGGGTTTGTATCGCGAAGGCAAATTCCACGATGAGATTTTGATGTGCATTTTGCGGGACGAGTGGATGGCGCGACAAAAGGCAGTGGATAGTGGTTAGTGTTCAGTGTTCAGTGAGTAGTGTTCAGAAATACGGTAGTGCTAAAAAAGTAATGCTGGCAAGGCAACTTGTCACGCTGAGCGCAGCGAAGCGTCTCGCAAAGTGCTTAGAGATTCTTCGGCGCACAAAGCGCGCCTCAGAATGACACTCTCAGCATTACTTTTTGATCACCACCCAAACTTGATGTTCGTAGTCGCGTTTTTGATGGCGCATAACGACCAACGCAAGTTGGTGGTGCTACAAAAGTAATGCTGGTAAGGCAATCTGTCACGCTGAGCGTAGCGAAGCGTCTCACAAAGTCCTTTGAGAGATTCTTCGGCGCACAAAGCGCGCCTCAGAATGACACGCTCAGCATTACTTTTTGATCACTACCCAGTTCTGATGTTACGCACGTGTAGGACAAGTTTGCAAACTTGTCCTACATTTTCAAGATTTTTTCGTGACCTTCGTGACCTTGGTGGACAGAAACCCTTTTTCGCCTCGCTCTTGGGTAGAAAACGGTAAATGGGCTTGTTCAGACCTCACAGGTCTCCGAGACCTGTGAGGTCTGGAAACCTCTTTCTACCCAAGAGCGTTTCGCCTAATGTCTATCAGGTAACTTTTGACGGATGAATGGGCTTGGGATATAATGCGTTAGGAAAGCAATGGCACCTATGAGTAGCAAGGTCAGCCAGAGCAAGTGGCGCGTGTGGCTCAACGAGTCCAAGTGGTTGTACATTGGGCTAGGGTTCAAACGCTGGCTGGTCTTGCTATTTTTGGGCATTGGACTGGTCGTTATCGGTTGGACCTTGCTACTCGTGGACTGGCTGGCGCCGATACAACATCCCGTCCTTTTCCCCACGCTCGGTGTTCAACTCTTTGACCGCAATGTGCGCGGCGTGGTGATCGGCGCGATGGGAATGGCACTAGTGGTGCTGTCCCTAGCGCGTCTCAGTCGCACGATTGTCTCTGCGTTTGCCGCTCCAGAGACTTCGTTCGTCGAAGCGCTGTATCGCAAACGAATGCGCCAACAAGGTCCGCGCATCGTAGCGTTGGGTGGTGGCACTGGCTTAGCCACACTCTTGCGCGGGTTGAAGGAATATACCACGCAACTCACCGCTGTCGTCACCGTCGCCGATGACGGTGGCAGTTCGGGACGCTTGCGCCGCGAATTCGGCGTTTTGCCCCCTGGTGATTTTCGTCAGTGTGTTGCCGCGCTCGCCGAAGCCGAACCGTTGATGACCCTCTTGTTGCAGTATCGCTTTGGGCACGGTGCAGGTCTGGAAGGACACGCGTTCGGCAATCTGTTGATTGTCGCAATGTCCAACATCACCGGCAGTTTTGAAAGCGCGCTGCGCGAACTCTCGCGCGTGCTGGCGGTGCGCGGTCGCGTCCTTCCTTCCACGTTACACCCAGTAACGCTGTGCGCGGAAAAACAGACGCCCCACCTAGAACGCGTCACCGGCGAATCGGCAATCCCCAAACGCGATGGTCACATCGCGCGCGTGTATCTGGAACCCGAAGACGCGCCAGCGTATCCCGAAGTCGTGCGCGCAATTCTGGAAGCCGATTTGATCATCGCGGGACCGGGCAGTTTGTACACGAGTGTGCTACCGAATCTTCTCGTGCCCGATATTCAGAGCGCGCTGCGCGCATCGAGCGCGGTCAAAGTGTATGTGTGCAACATCGCCACTCAACCCGGCGAAACTGATCATTTCAGCGTGGAAGATCACATCTACGCGCTCGAGCAACACATCGGCACAGGAATCTTTACGCACGTGATCGCCAACAATAATTTCGATGCGAACTTGAACACAAGAATTAGCGAGTGGGTCAAGCCGCGCGAGTCGGCATCCAACGGACATACAATCATCTTTGCCGATGTGGTGGACCAGGCACAACCTTGGCGACACGATCCTGTCAAGTTGGCACAAGTGATTTTGCGTTGGTACAACGAATACTCTGCGACAATGTCGCATAAAATCTGATGGATGAGGAGGTATTTCCGATGGCTGTCAAAGTAGGTATCAATGGTTTTGGTCGCATTGGACGCCAAGTGCTCAAAGCGATTCGCGATTATTATCCGCAAACGCTCGAGGTTGTGGCATTCAACGATTTGGGTGATTTGCCGACGATGGCGCATCTTCTCAAGTACGACTCGAACTATGGTCGTTTCAATGGCACGATCGAAGTTGGGCAAGACGCGCTCATCATTGATGGCAAACCCATCAAGGCGTTCAAAGAATCCGAACCGGACAAAATTCCCTGGGGCGATCTCGGTGTGCAAATCGTCATCGAGAGTACCGGCGTGTTTACCGTCAAAGAAGATGGTATGACCAAGAAAGGCAAAGTGGTCAAAGGCGCGATCAATCACATTACCAAAGGCGGCGCGAAAAAAGTCATCATCAGCGCGCCCGCCGAAGGTGAAGATCTCACCATCGTTCTCGGTGTGAACGATGCGATGTACGATCCCGCCAAGCACCACGTCATCTCCAACGCGTCGTGCACGACGAACTGCCTCGCGCCTGCCGTCAAGGTGGTGCACGACAAGTACAAAATTCTGCGCGGCTTTATGACGACGGTGCACGCGTACACCAACGACCAACGCATCCTCGATTTGCCCCACAGCGATTTGCGACGCGCGCGCGCGGCGGCGATGAACATCATCCCCACGACGACTGGCGCCGCCAAAGCGTTGAAACTCGTCATTCCCGACCTCGCCGGCAAATTCGATGGTTACGCGTTGCGCGTGCCGGTTTCGACCGTGTCCATCGTGGACTTTACCGCGCAAATCGCCACGCCTACCACGACCGAAGAGTTGCGCCAAGCGTTCCGCGATGCAGCGGCGGGTCCGCTCAAGGGCATTCTCGCCGCGGTGGACGAACCGCTCGTCAGTGGCGATTTCAAGGGCGACGCGCACTCGTCATCGGTGGACTTGCCGTTCACGATGGTGCTGGGCAAGGACAAGAGCGACTTTGTCAAAGTCGTCGCGTGGTACGATAACGAGTGGGGTTACAGCGTACGCACGGCAGACCTTGCGAATCTCGTTGCTAGCAAACTGTAGGACAAAAGACGAAAGACGAAGGACGAATGATCCTTCGTCTTTCGTCCTTCGTCCTTCGTCAAAGGAGTTGCAATGAACAAGAAAACTGTCAAAGACATTAACCTCAAAGGCAAACGCGTCTTGATGCGCGTGGATTTCAACGTGCCGATTGAAAACGGCGTCGTGACCGACGACAAGCGCATTCGCGCGGCACTGCCCACGATTCAGTACGTTCTCGATCAAGGTGCATCGCTCGTTTTGATGAGCCATCTGGGGCGCCCCAAAGGCACCGGCTTTGAAGCCGAGTTCAGTTTGAAACCGGTAGCACAAGTGTTGAGCCAACTACTGAATCGTCCCGTCCAAATGGCACCCGATTGCATCGGACCTGAAGTGGAAGCGATGGCGCGCGCGCTGCAACCCGGTCAGGTGTTGATGTTGGAAAACGTGCGCTTTCACAAGGAAGAAGAAAAGAACGATACCGAATTCGCCAAAAAACTTGCCGCGCTCGGTGAGGTGTACGTCAACGATGCGTTTGGCGCGGCGCATCGCGCGCACGCGAGCACGACTGCAGTTGCCCAATTCCTCCCTGCTGTGTCTGGGTTCTTGATGCAACAAGAACTCGAATACCTCAGCCGCGCCACGCTGAATCCCGAACGACCGTACATCGCGATTCTAGGCGGCGCGAAAATCAGCGACAAGATCGCCGTGATCGAAAACTTGCTGACCAAGTGCGACAAGTTGATCATCGGCGGTGGAATGGCAAACACGTTCCTTGCCGCGCAGGGCTACAATATGCAAGACAGTCTCGTCGAACCGAACTCGATTGAGACAGCGAAAAAGATCATCGCGAGCGCGGGCAATAAATTGCTGTTGCCGGTGGATGCAGTCATCGCCGATAAATTCGATGCCAATGCCAACACGCAAGTTGTGGACGTGGACAAGATTCCAGCAGGTTGGCGCGTGATGGACATCGGACCCAAAACGGTCGCCAAGTTCAGCGAGGCACTCAAAGGCGCGAAACTGATCGTGTGGAACGGACCGCTTGGTGTCTTTGAAATGCCCAAATTCGCGGAAGGTACGTTTGCGATTGCAAAAGTGTTAGCGAGCAGTGGCGCGACGACTGTCATCGGCGGCGGCGATAGCGCGAGCGCGGTGAAAAAAGCCGGCGTTGCCAAGCAAATGACGCACGTGTCCACAGGCGGTGGCGCGTCGCTCGAATTTTTGGAAGGCAGGGTGCTACCCGGTGTCGCCGCGTTGAACGACAAGTAAGGACGAAAGACAAAAGACGAAGGACGAATGTCCTTCGTCTTTTTTTGACAAGCCGACTCAACGAATAAACGAATCGTCGCCATCTATTCGTCTATTCGTTCAGTAGTCGTTGACGCGAATTTCCGGTACGCACGTGCACCGTCCGACTGGTGCGCACCGTCACCATACCGGGCTTGCCACCGCGTACGCGCTGCACCTCGCGACGCCGCGCCACAAGCACGTCCACGTGCGCGTCATCGCGCGCGGCGGAATAGCGCGCGGCAAGCGCGGCGGCTTCTTGAATCGTGGATTCGGGTATCTCGCGCCCCGCGTGGACGATGATAACGTGCGCGCCAGCAACGCCGCGCGCGTGCAACCACAAATCGTCGGGACGCGCGCGGCGAAAGGTGAGTTCGTCGTTTTGCCGCGCGTTTCTGCCGACCAAGATGGTGAACCCATCGCGCGAAACAAAGGCGCGCGGCACGCTGGGTGAGACTTTGACGCGACGTTTCGCCGGCGGAAGCAATCCCGCTTCGCGCGCGGCGGCGACCACCGCGTCAATTTCCGCGCGTGTCTCCGCCAGTTCCAAGTCGTTCAACATCTGTTCGGCGTACTCGATTTCGAGGTTGGTGCTTGCCAAGAGCGCGGGCACGCGCGCGAGCGCGTCCTTCTGTCGCCGATACTCTTTGAAAAATTCTTGTGCATTCTCCACTGCTGTCAGGTTCGGCTTGAGCGCAATCTCCAAACCCCAATCTCCAATCTCCAATCTCTCCTGTCCCCTCTCGATTTGGTGCGCGTGCGCCAAGATCATTTCGCCGCAGAGACGTAAGCGTTCCACATCTTCCGCGCGCGGGAGTGCTTCCGCGAGCGATTCGCGTTTGCGGATGAGACGCTCGCGCGCTTCGATGAGTTGCGCGCGCCATTGCTCTTTCAAGGCGGCATACGCTTCGGGTGTGCCGTAGAACGTTTCAATGGCGGCACTGATCGAGTCGAAGATTTGGTGATTGGATGAGTGAGTGATTAGGTAAGGCGCAAACGCGGCGGGTTCATCGTCTTCAAACGCGACGCACGGTTGCCAAGGCGCGTGCGTAAGTGCGCGCAATGTGTCGAGGATTGTGCGCGCGTGTGTTGCATCGCCGAGCGCGTCGCAATCGCCAGCAACACGAAACGCGATTTCGCGCGCGAGGAGCGGGCTGACGCCAGCAATCGAATTGACGAGTGTTTGGCGTAACGGCGCGCGCGGGTTCGTCGCGAGGAGGCGCGTCAAGTCGGCAACCGTGAGCGCGTTCGGAGCAAGTTTGGCTTGCGGTGGCGGTGGCACGTAGGGATGACGCGGCAGCGTGACGCGCGCGCGATTGATGTCCGCGCTGATGCGCTTGAGCGCATCGAGCACAATGCCGTCTGCATCGAGCAAGATGATGTTCGAATATCTGCCGATCGTTTCGACGACGAGCGTGGTGATGCCCTCGCGCGCGTGATCGAATTGGATTTTGAGGACGCGTTCGTTTGGCAGTTGGGTAATCGAGGTAATGAACGCGTTTTCGGCGTACTTGCGGAGGAGTAGCAAAAGCGGTGTGGGATTCATTCCACCGCCGCGTAGTTTTTGTGCGACCAGATGAATGCGCGCATCAGTAGGATGCGCAGTGAGGTAAAGATAGTGGCGCGCGTGATGCGCGTAAATTTCCAAGCCAAACGAGAACGCGTCAAGTTGCACGATGTCTTGGACGCGTCCGCGCAAAATTTTCTCGTTGAGTTCATCCGTGACAGCGGCAAGGGTTACAGCATCGAACATAGCAAAATGTACATCGGGGCGACTATGCGTCGCCCCGATGTGCGTTTACTTGGGTGCGTTCTCTTTCAGGATTTCATTGGCTTGCTTGACCGCCGCGTCGAGAATCGCTTTGACATCGGCTTTGGGATCGTTGATGACCTTGCTCATCACGTCCCTGTCAATCAACGTGCGGACAGGATCATAGCCCGCCACTGGCGATTCGACCATCGCGTACTGCGCCCAATCGAACATCTTGGCGTAGGAATCCGCAACGGGTCCCCAAGCGGGGTCTTTCTTGAACGCGGCAATCACGTCGGCTTTGGCGCTTTGGCGCACGGGGAGATAACCGGTCGCCACTGCCCAGCGTGTGGTTTGTTCTTTGGCGCCCAAGAATTTGATCACGAGCCACGCGGCAAGTTCTTTTTCGGGTGTGGTCTTGAAGACTGAGACGCTTGCGCCGTAGAGGTTGACCGCTGGTTTGCCAGTGTTAGGAAGCATCGCAATATCCCAGTTGAACTTGGCACCTTTTTGCACGGCTTCTTGGTAGAACGGCAAGCCAGAGGACGACGCAAAGACGAAGAGAATCTCGCCGGCGGCAAAGCGATTCTGTTCGCCATAGCGTTCACTCGTCGGAATTTCGACCGCGCACTTGTTGGCGAACATTCGTTGAATCATTGCTAGTGTGTCAATGCCGGCTTGGCTGTTAAAGACGTACGCCGAACCATCCTCGGCGAGGATGCGTCCACCGCGCGAAAAGACTTGGGAAGCAAAGTTCGAGGCATCGTGGCGGAACGCCCAACCGTACTTTTTGTTCGCGGGATCGGATGCCTTGCACGCGGCTTCTTCCCAGGTCTTCCAATCGGTGGGGACTTTGTCATAGCCCAACTTCTTGAGCCAGTCCATATTCACGTACATCACTTCCATCGAGCGTTGAGTGGGAAAGCCCAACACTTCGCCTTTGAATTGCGGGTTGGCATCGCTCGCGAGGAAGGTTTGGAAGTAATCCTTGAGATCGGCTTCGCTCAAGCCGTACTTTTTACTCTTGATGAAAGGATTCAGGTCAATGACCGCACCTTGATTGCGATAGAACGCGGCTTGGTTTTGATAGGCGACTGAAATTTCGGGTGGAGCACCGGCTTGGATGGCGGCATTGATCTTGTTGTACACATCGTTGTACGATGCACCGCCGATTTCGGCTTTCGCCGTGATGCCGTACGGATTGGTCTTGTTGAATTCGTCCAGCATCGCTTGGAGCATTTCTTGATCTTTTTGCGGACGGTTGTGCCAGTACGTCACGGTCACTTTTTTGCCGGTCAGGTCAATCGCGTCCACTTCTTCGGGTGTCTTGGGTGGATTGTTGATTTTGACAGCGGTGGGTGCAACCG
>JAOACU010000033.1:10302-15422 GCA_026417715.1 Anaerolineae bacterium
GGTTTAGTTGGCTCTGCTGGTTTGGGTGCTTCAGTCGGTTTCGGTGCAGCGGTCGGCGCTGGTGCTTTGGTCGGTTCAGGTGCAGCACACGCCACAAGCGCGACCACAACGAGAACAAGCATGGTCAACAGGAAGAACTTTTTCATTGGAACTTCTCCAAAAATTAAATTTGAGTTTTACGTTTTGGGTTGTAGAAATGGTTTAACCCTTGATCCCTGTAGTGATCACCCCCTCTTTGAAATATTTTTGCGTGATAAAGTAAAAGACGAGCACAGGAACGACGACCATCGTGGCAAATGCCATCAATAGTTGAACCTTGGTGCCACCTTCGCTCGCCATAAATTGTTGCAAACCAACCGCGACCACGCGCATATGACTATCGCGCGTGACGAGGAGGGGCCACTTGAAACTGTCCCATGCCCAGATAAAGTTCAAGAGCGCAGTGGTGACGACAGCGGGTTTGGACAAAGGTAAGACAATCATGAAAAGATAACGCAAATGCCCAGCGCCGTCAATTAGCGCGGCGTCGTACAGGTCTTTGGGAATTTGCATAAAAAATTGGCGCAGCAAAAAGATGCTAAAGACGCTCGCGAGGAACGGCACAACCAGCGCGGGATAAGCGTTATACCAGCCAAAGTTGAACATCATTACGACTTTGGGCACGAGTGTCAAATCGGGTGGGATCATCAAGGTTGCCAAGATGAGGATGAAGATGAAATTCTTGCCCGGCAAATCCATCCGCGCCAGCGGATACGCCGCAAAGATCGAAGTGATGAGAATGCCGACGACGCTCAATACAGTAACAATGATGCTGTTCGCAAAGTAGCGCACCACCAATGGAACTTGCCACGTCTTGTCAAAGCCGACGTTTTGGATCGCATCGGGATAATTTTGCCATTGCAACGCTTCATCGCCAAAGGGGGGCCAGGGCCAGAAATTGTTGTTGATAATATCGCCGTAGGTTTTGAGCGAGGTCATTACCATATACAAAAACGGCATTGCCGATGCAAATGCTCCAACAATGATGATGATGTAGATCAGAGCGCGCACCCAATCTATATGCCGCGCGCGTTGATTCGTCCACGTTGTTGGTTGAGTTGCCATTTGTCTTATCCCTCCTATTCATATACCACGCGGCTACCGACAACGCGGTTTTGAATGATGGTGAGCGCAAGAATCACGATGAACAAGATAAAGGATAATGCCGCGCTATAGCCATATCGGTTGTACTGGTACAGTTGTTGAAAGATGTAAATACTCGCCGTGGTCGTTGCATTGCCAGGACCACCCATCGTCATAACGTAGATATGATTGAAGGCTTTGAAGATACCAATGACGGTGATAATCAAGATGAAGAACGTGGTGGGGGAAAGGAGAGGAAAGGTAATGTGGCGGAAAAGATTCCAACCGCTCGCACCATCTACTTTGGCGGCATCATACAATTCGCCCGGAATGTTGCCGAGTCCCGCCAGAAACAGCGTAATGTCGTAACCCAGAAAGACCCACGTGGTATAAAAAATCACCGCAATCAAGGCAAGACTCGGACCAGCCAACCATTCAGGTAAGGTGATGCCAGCCGAGCGTGCCATCAACGCAAAGATGCCAGTCGGTTCGCCCAGCCATTTCCATACCTTATCGGGGTCCATCACTCCGATATGAATCAAAAAGTTGTTGATCAAACCCTTGTCAGGATTGTAGAGGAAACTCCACACGGCTGCCGAAGCCACCGATGAGGTAATATAGGGTAAGAAAAAGACCACACGAAAAATCTCTTTACCGCGTACGTTCTGGAAGAGCAAGTATGCAAAGAACAGTGCCAAGCCCAGTTGTAACGGTAAAGAGATGAGTGCATACATGGCAGTGGTGAAAAGGGACTGCCACATTTGCGGATCGTTGAAGGCGCGCAGGTAATTGTCGAATCCAACAAATTTGACGCACGGTGCCAGCCAACGTTCCAAGACGGTTTCGGCACCGATTGCGGCGGCAGGCTTCCAATCGCAAGTGCTAATGAACGCGCCGAAAAAGATGGGGAAAAAGTCAAAGACGAGTAGAATCGTGAGAGCAGGAGCAAGGAGTAAATAACCCAAGCCGATTTCTTGGATGCGCCGCCAACGCTTGGCGGTTAACCAACGCGTCGGCATCGCGCGCACATCTACCGGCTTTGCCTGTGATGTCATCTACCCTCCTCTTCGAGATGGCTTACATCTTGATTATATCGCAAACCTCACGCTTTGACAATTTAGCATTGACAAGCCACTTGCTTGTGCATACAATTTCAATGACGATTTGTACCACCCAACTGTATTGCCGAAATGTTAAACAATCAATGCGCGTGTGTAAAGCAAAGGTCAATGTTCCGTTAAGGATTCTTAAACATTCAGCGAGACAGAGAAAGGATGACTATGGCAGTTCTAAAAATTGGTGATGTCGCACCCGATTTCACCTTGCCCGCTGTGATCACCAAACCCGATGTGCAACGCCTCGATGTGAAATTGAGTGATTATCGCGGGCGATACAATGTGGTGCTCGCGTTTCATCCGTTTGCGTTCACACCCACCTGAGACAAACAGATTCCTTCGTACGAGGCGCAACGCGCCGCGTTCGAAGCGACGCATAGCCAGGTCTTGGCTATTAGTTGTGATGCGATTCCATCCAAACAAGCGTGGGGCAAAGCACTGGGCGGCATCTCGTTTCCGCTCGTCTCCGATTACTGGCCCCACGGCGCGGTCGCGCAACAGTACGGCGTGTTCAACGAAAAATCGGGACGTCCCGACCGCGCGATCTTTGTTGTGGACAAGCAAGGTATCATCCGCTGGGTCAAAGTGTACGAAAGTGGCGTGACGCCGGACAATGGCGAGTTACTTACTGAACTACGGAAACTTGCGTGATTTTAGATTGCAGATTGCAGATTGGCAATCTGCAATCTAAAATCTGAAATCTGCAATCTGCAATGAAAACCGTTTGGCTTGTCAATCTCGATACCATTCCCTACGCCGACGCGCTCGCGCTACAACATCGCATCGTGGCGGCGCGCAAGCGCGGCGCGTTGAACGATGTGCTATTGTTGCTCGAACATCCGCCGGTGTTCACGCTGGGGCGCAACGCACGCGCGGAGAATATCGTGGCATCGCGCGAAACGTTGCAACAACTCGGCATCGAGGTTTTCCGCGTCGAGCGCGGCGGCGATGTGACGTATCACGGACCGGGGCAATTGGTCGGTTATCCGATTCTCGACTTGCGTAATTTTCGCTTCGATGTCGGCTGGTTTGTGCACTCGCTCGAAGAGGTGCTGATTCGCGCGCTCGCCGATTTTGGGATTCGCGGCACGCGCATCGAAAAACTAATCGGCGTGTGGGTGGACGATACCAAGATCGCGCAAATCGGCGCGCGCATCGAAGACAAAATCACGTATCACGGCTTTGCGCTGAACGTGAATCCCAACCTCGCACACTTTGATCTCATCGTGCCGTGTGGCATTCGCGACAAAGGTGTGACGAGTATGACGCGCGTGCTGAACGCACCAATCGAAATGCACGCGGTACGCGCGCGCGTGGCGGCACGCTTTGGCGAGGTGTTTGGTGTAGAATTGCGGACGCTAACACGAAAGGAACTGGAACAAAAACTTGCGCAAGGATGACTCCTTGCGCAAGTTTTTTATTTGCCAGTGAGCGCGCTCGCCAAACGCGCATCGTAAAGTTTCGCGAGATCAATCGCATTGATCGCAGGTGGCACCGGTTCGGGACAGAACGACATCACCACTTGGGCAACACTACCACGCACCATCATCACCGCATCGGCGCGAATGTTGACGCCAAGCATCTGCGTCGTCGTTGTAAACCCTATAGATTTATCACCAAACTTGTCCGCACCTGCCAACGGCTTGGCATCCTTGACACCACTTTCGCCAACCAGCGCGTTCCCCCACGCCTTCAACGCGTTATCGGCATTCGCGAGTTGTGTTTCGAGAGTGATTTTTTCTTCACTCGCCAGAGGATAAAGCAAGAACATCGCAATCACTTGGGCGCGCTGCGGATGCTGCAACACCATCAGATTTTGCACACGCGCTTGCGCGCCGATTTTACCGAACATTGCATTCAACGCATAGTCGGTCAAATTCATTGCGCTGCGCGCGTCCGCCGCAACCTCTTGAAACCCGCTCGGTAAATCCTTCGCCGTCAATTTCACCGCTGCCAAGTTGGGCAACGCTGACAAAGTTGGTGCCACTGTGGGTGCCGCAGGCACAGTGGGCAATGTCACCACTGGTGTAGGTGAAGCGGGGAGCACAGTTGCGGTGGGCATTGGCGTCAGCGTGGGCGTGGCAACTGCCACCACAGTCGTAGCAGGTTGTGGCGCGCGCGTCGGTTGCGAAACAAACGGTAGCGATCCGCAACCCACCGTAACCACACTTGCCACCATCAAGGTCAAAAGACGCGCCAAGTGAAGCGTGTGCATATTTGCCTCCTTTGGTTGGTATGCGCGCAGGGCGATGACGCACCCAAGTATAACACGATGCCAGCGCAACGTCAATCAGACGTTTTTCCGATTTCCAGGGTTGGTGCAAAGTCGGTGTTGGCGACTCAAAGTCGCCGCGACAACGACCCCAAGCCCGCCTTCGCGGGCTAAATTAGCCAACTTCGCCGTGAGCTCAGCCGAACGGTCGGCTTCGGGTAGTTGTTGGTGTGAATTCATTTGCCTGTCAATAGACTTTGCACCAGCACCATTCCGATTTCTGTCCCGCTTGTCAGTAGAAAACGGTATTAGAAATCGGGTCAACGAATGAGCGCCGCGCCGATTCGTTTATTCGTTCAGTGCTCGTCGAGGCGCATTTCCATTTTGGCTCTCCAACGATTCCGCGTATAATCGCTCCGATGATTCACAACGATTTACCGCGCACTACGCGTTTACCCGGCACAACGGCTCATCCGTTCGATACATTGATTCGCTTGGCAGACCTCATCGAAAGTTTGCCCGCGCCGATTTTTGCCGCGCTCTTGGGCGCGCTGGCACTTGTACCAACGTTGGGTGATTTACCACGCGCGCTAATGTTGGCATCATTCTTTTTCGGCGATTGGGTACTCCTCGCGCTCTTGCCACGCGCGTACAAGTCGTTCGGTCCCGCC
>JAOACU010000331.1 GCA_026417715.1 Anaerolineae bacterium
GCGGCGTGGATCGCCGAAACGCGAATGAGCGATCAATTGTTGATCCTCAAGCGCAACCCGTACTTTATGGGCGTGGACAAAGCCGGCAATCAACTGCCGTACTTTGACGAAATTCAAGTCCGCTTTTTTGCAGATGCCGCCTCGTTGAATCTCGCCGCGATTGCCGGTGAACTCGATCAACAAGAGCGCCACATCGCGCTTGCCAACTTCCCCGTCCTGAAAGAGCGCGAGCAAAAAGACAAAAAGTACGTCATCCAACTGTGGTCGAGTATGGGTGGCGCGGACGCCAACGTGTCCTTCAACCAGACCTACGCCAAGGATCCCGAACTCGGCAAGGTGTTGGCGAATAAAGATTTCCGCATTGCGATGTCGTATGCCATCAATCGCAAGCAGATTCAAGAATCGGTGTTCTTGGGCACTGGTGAACCGCGCCAACCCGTCGCCAAGAAAGGACACCCGTACTATCCGGGCGACGAGTATGCCTACAAGTACACCGAGTACAATCCCACCCTTGCCAATCAGATGCTCGATCGCATCGGCTTGGACAAGAAAGATTCTGAAGGGTTCCGCTTGTTGCCCAGCGGCAAGCGCCTCGTCATCGAACTCTCTTGTATCCAGGCACTCGGCTTTGGTCCCGATTCGGCACAATTGATCGCGCGCGACTTTGAACGCGTGGGCGTCAAGACGAATGTCCAAGTACGCGACCGCGCGTTGCATTTCTCGCTGCGCGAATCGAATGACCTGATCGCCGAAATCTGGAACCAAGATACCGCTGGCTTCCCCTTCACTGGTGCAACCAAGTACGATGTTCGCAGCGGCATCTACGGCAACCTCACCTATGGTCCACGCTGGTACGATTGGTATCGCACGGGTGGTAAGGAGGGCGTCGAGCCGCTGGATTACATCAAGAAACTCGTCGAGTTGGTTGATCGCGCCAAGCCCGTCGGTCCCGATGAACAAGCCAAGATCGCCCAAGAAATCTTCAAGATTTGGGTGGACAATATGGTCGAAATCGGTACCGTCGGCTTGACCGCGATTGATCAGGGTGTGGCGGTGATCAATGTGAATATGCGCAACGTCCCCAAGAATGTCACCAAAGACTGGCCCCTCCGCACGCCCGGCAATCTGCGCCCAGAAACGTGGTACTATAAGAAATAAGGTCTAACGACCGCAGACCAACGACCGCTGACCGCTGTTGTACAATGGCGGTCGGCGGTCAGCGGTCGGGAGGGGGGTGTGCTTCGTTTTATTGTCCAACGTTTATTGATTCTGCCCTTTTTGCTGTTCGTCTTTTCTGTGGTTGTCTTTTGGTTGGTTCAAGCCCCTCCTGGTGATTTCCTGACCAGTTATCTAGCCAACCTTGCCTCCAGCGGCTCTTCGATCAGCGCGGAACAAGTGGAGGCGCTCAAACGACAATTTGGATTGGATCAACCCGGCTATGTTCAATATTTACGCTGGATGGAAAGTTTGGCAAGGGGTGATTTGGGATTATCACTCGAATATCAGCGTCCCAACACTGAATTGATTGGGGAACGTCTGATTTTGACCATCGCGCTCGCGCTCTTTGCTTTTATCATCACTTGGGCAATCGCGATTCCTGCCGGCATCTATTCGGCAACACATCAAAATTCCTTGCTTGATTATTTCTTCACGGTGTTGAATTACATTGGCGTCGCGATTCCCAACTTTATGCTCGCGCTGATTTTGATGTGGGTCGCGTTCGCGTATTTTGGCGTGAGCGTCACCGGGTTGTTCTCGCCCCAATACATTCAAGCCCCCTGGAGTTGGGATCGCGTTGTTGATTTGCTCAAGCACATTTGGCTTCCTGCCGTTGTGCTGGGCGTTGCCGGTACCGCGCGCTTGACGCGCGTGATGCGCGCGAATCTGCTGGATGAATTGAACAAGCCCTACGTAGTTAGCGCGCGCGCCAAAGGGCTTTCCGAATGGAAGTTGGTGCTCAAGTACCCTGTGCGCCTCGCCATTAATCCGTTGGTGAGCACGATTGGTTGGTATCTGCCGCAACTGTTCTCCGGTTCGCTCATCGTCGCAACCGTGATGAACTTGCCTAATATTGGTCCACTGCTCTTGCGCGCATTGACCCAGCAAGATATGTATCTCGCGGGAAGCATCTTGCTGATTTACTGCTTCCTCACGATCATCGGCACGCTCATCTCGGATATTTTGCTCGCGCTCTTGGACCCGCGCATACGAATGGAGGGCGCGTAGGACGACGAAGGCTTGCCCTGAGCAAATGGACGGACGACGGAGGACGAAGGACGGATGACAAACGAGGAACAGCGAAAAACGGATACACAAATCAAAAATGGCAACGACGAAACGCTAGCGGCATTGTCATCGAAAGCGGAAGAACGCGTGTCGGTCGCGTCGAATTGGAAGTTGGTGTGGTGGCGTTTTCGCAAGAACAAACTTGCTGTGTTGAGCGCGCTCGTTCTGATTGGGTTTTACATCATTGTTCTCGTACCTGATTTCTTTGCCACTCACAACCCTGAAGAAACCGAAGCGCGCCTTGCGTTTATTCCGATTCAAGGTATTCGCATCTTTGATGGCAACGGTTTTTCACTGTGGGCGCCCGCGGTAGTGGGCAAACGCAATCCCGTGACGTTGCGAATGGAATGGCAGGTGGATGAAACCAAGAAAATTCCCTTGCGTTTCTTTGCCGAAGGATTCAAATACAAAGTTCTAGGATTGTGGGAAACGAATATCCATCTTATCGGTCCTGCCAACCCTAAATCCGAGGATCGCTTTTTCTTGCTAGGCACAGATCGTCTTGGGCGCGATCAGTGGTCGCGAATGATGTATGGCACGCGTACTTCGATGACAGTCGGTTTGGTGGCGGTGTTTTTGAGCGTGATTCTCGGCGTCTTGCTCGGCGGTATTTCAGGTTACTTTGGTGGCTGGATTGATTTGATCATTCAACGCCTCATCGAATTGTTGCAATCCCTCCCAACGATTCCGATTTGGCTGGCGATGACCGCCGCGCTACCGCAAGACTGGCGACCCGAGCAGGTCTTTTTTGCGATCACGATCATTCTCGCGTTCATTGGTTGGACAACGCTGGGACGCGAAGTGCGTGGGCGATTTTTGTCCTTGCGCGAAGAAGATTTTGTGCTCGCGGCGGAACTCGCAGGATGTAGTCGGTTACGCATCATCTTGCGGCATATGGTACCCGCGTTTATGAGTCACATCATTGCCACGAGTACACTTGCGATTCCGGTGATGATCGTCAGTGAGACCTCCTTGAGTTTTCTTGGCTTGGGTATTCGTCCGCCAGCGATTAGTTGGGGTGTGTTGTTGCAGGACTGTCTCTTATACACATCT
>JAOACU010000332.1 GCA_026417715.1 Anaerolineae bacterium
GGTTGCAAGAACGATTCGGTGCAGACTGCTCGGTCATTTCGATTGGGCAAGCCGGTGAATTTTTGATGTGCGGTGCAGGAATCGCGTGCACGGGGTTGGCGGATCAACGCAGCAATCACGCCGCGCGCGGCGGCTTGGGCGCCGTGATGGGAAGCAAGGGCTTGAAAGCCATCGTCATTGACAAAGCGACTCAACCGCGCGTGCCTGCCAACCCCGACTTGTTCCACGCCGCCACCAAACGATTCGCACAGGAATTGTTCAACGACCCCAAGACGGGGCAAAAGGGTTCGCAACATCTTTACGGCACCGCTTCGATTGTCGCCGCAGTGAACGAAATGGGTTCACTCCCCACGCGCAATTTTAGTGTCGGCAGTTTTGAACACGCCGAGCATCTACGCGGCGAGTATTTGCGCGAAGTGATTTTGAAACGTGAAGGCAAAGTCGGCACGCGTTGTATGCCCGGTTGTGTCATTGCTTGTCGTAATCAATACGTGGACGAAGCGGGCAAGCCGATTGTGGGTACGCTGCAGTTTGAAACGCTCGCGCTGGTCGGCTCGAATCTGGGACTAGGCAACTTGGATGACGTGGCACACCTGAATTATATGTGCAATGATTTCGGTCTGGACACGATTGAGACCGGCGCCGCGCTGGGCGTTGCCATCGAAGCCGGGCTTGCCAAGTTTGGCGATTTTGAAAGCATCCGCGCGTTGTTGGCACAAGTGGGTGAAGGCACAGTGTTGGGACGCGTCATCGGCAATGGCGCGGTCACGACAGGACGCGTGTTGGGCGTGCGCCGCGTGCCTGCCGTGCTAGGGCAAGCGATGCCAGGGTACGATCCGCGCACGCTCAAAGGCAACGGTGTCACGTATGCCACCTCGCCACAAGGTGCAGATCACACGGCAGGCAACGCCTTTGGCGCGCGCAAAGAAGTGAATCCGCTCGGCGTGCAAGGACAAAAAGAACTCTCGTTACGCTTGCAAATCATCGCCGCGATGCTCGATAGCACCGGCTTGTGTTTGTTCGCGCGTCCACCAGTGCTTGCTGATCCACAGTTGATGGCAGATATGATCAACGGACTGTACGGTTGGGGCTGGACAACGCAAGACCTCGACAAGTTTTATCGCGATGTCTTGCGCAACGAGATTGAATTCAATCGGCGCGCGGGTATCACGGCGGCAGATCACCGCATCCCCGAATATATGCGCGAAGAACCGCTTCCGCCGCACAACGCGGTCTTCGATGTGCCCGATTCGGATTTGGACGCGGTGTTCGATACGTTGTAGGTGAAATGTGGCAGTTCAGGTCGAATTGTTTGGACAACTTGCCGCTGGTGCGCCACGCACGCGCACACTCGTACTGGATCAGCCCATGACCGTGCAGGAGATTGCGCAACACTTGGGCTTGGCGCCAGAGCAAATCGGTTTGATTGTGATCAATGGCGTGCAGTGTGAAATGGACGAGGTAGTCCCCGCCGATTGTCGGCTGTGCTTTTTTCCGCCAGTTTCGGGGGGCTGAGGTGCACAAGTTCTCAATGTGGAGGAAGAAAAGATGCCGTTTTTGCAAGTCGAAGGACTCTCCAAATCTTTTGGAGGGCTACGAGCCGTCCACAATGTGACATTCGATGTGGCGGAAGGTGAAATTGTCGGACTGATTGGTCCCAATGGGTCTGGCAAGACGACGACCTTGAACTTGATTACAGGGTTTCTCAAACCTGATGCAGGCAAAGTCAAACTCCAAGAGGAGGACATTACAGGTCTGCCGCGTAATCAGGTTTGTCAAAAAGGAGTGGCAAGAACCTTTCAAATCGTTAAACCCTTTCTGGGATTTACCGCGCTCCAAAATGTGATGGTGGGTAGGATGTATGGTAAAGCGAGTATCTCTGATATGAAGGCGGCAGAGGAGGAATCGCACGCCATACTCGCGCAGGTCGGTTTAGCCCACAAAGCCAACACGTTGGCGCGCGATTTGACGTTGATGCAGCGCAAGCGTTTGGAATTGGCGCGCGCACTTGCGGCAAAACCACGCCTCCTGCTTTTGGATGAACTGATGGCAGGATTGAATCCCAAAGAAGTAGAAGACGCTTGTGACTTGATTCAACTCATCAGGAACTCCCAGATTACGATTATCATCGTCGAGCACATCGTTCAGGCGATTTGTGGACTCTCCAACCGTGTCATCGTATTGAATATGGGTGAAAAGATCGCTGAGGGGACTCCCGATGAGATCGTTCACAGCCCTCAGGTGATTGACGTTTATCTGGGGAGGGTCCATGCTTAAAGTCGAGAATATCAATGCATTTTACGGCGATTTGCAAGCGCTGTGGGGCATTTCGCTCCAAGTCAACGAAGGAGAACTCGTTGCACTGGTCGGTCCGAATGGCGCAGGTAAAACGACGACCCTGCGCGTCATCAGCGGTCTCCTTCGACCACGTGCGGGACGCGTGCTCTTTTGCGGCAAAGACTTGGGAAAAGAACCGCCGCACAAGATCGTCGAGTTAGGCATTTCTCAAGTGTTGGAAGGCGGCAAGGTTTTTACGCAAATGAGCGTCCTCGAAAACCTCGAACTGGGGGCATACGTGGCTGAGGCGCGCAAGGTCAAGGACGAGACGCTCAAGTGGGTGTACCAAATTTTTCCGCGCCTTGAGGAACGCAAATTCCAGCGCGCGGGAACACTAAGCGGCGGCGAACGCCAAATGCTCGCAATTGGCAGGGCATTGATGTCCAAACCCAAGTTACTGATGTTGGACGAACCATCGTTCGGTCTCGCCCCGATTTTGGTACAACAAATGTTCGAGATGATCAAAGAGATCAACAAACAAGGTGTGACTGTTCTACTCATCGAACAAAATGTGCGCGCGGCTTTGGAACTGACGCGGCGCGCCTATGTGATTGAGAACGGTCGAGTCGTGGGCGAAGGGACCGGCGAACAACTCTTGTCGTTTGAATCCATTCGCAGTGCGTATCTAGGAGATGCCCGATGATGCTCGAAGCCCTTGCACAAAACCTCGTGTACGGAATTCTGATTGGTGCGCTCTACGGTTTGGCTGCCGTTGGCTTGTCACTGGTCTTTGGGGTCACCAAGTTCCTCAACGTCTCGCACGGTGAGTTGTTGATGCTGGGTGGTTATGTTGGTTTCTGGCTCTTTACGTTGTGGAAGATAGACCCCTTTGTCTCACTTTCGGTAGCCGTCGTTGTTTTGGTAGCGGTCGGTTTTGTCTTTTACCAATTACTTTTTGGGCGAATGGTCAAATTGCCCGAAGGGGAAAAAATCCAAAACACGCTTTTGGTTGGTTTTGGGCTTTCGCTGATTTTGCAAAATCTCGCGCTCCAGTTTTGGACGGCGGACACGCGTAGTATCACCAC
>JAOACU010000333.1 GCA_026417715.1 Anaerolineae bacterium
TTTTATCTTTCGTCATTCATCTTTCGTCGTCCGTCTTCTTCCGTCGTCCGTCTTTCGTCATCCGTCTCTCTCGTCGTCCGTCACTCCTCTTCCTCTTCTTCTTCGCCCGCGCGTTCCTTCTTGGCTTTTTCGATGATTTGTTGCGCGATGTGCGCGGGCACGGTGTCATAGTGACTGAATTCCATCGTAAAGTAGCCGCGCCCTTGCGTCATCGAACGCAAATCGGTGGCATAGCGTTGAATCTCGGCAAGCGGGGCTTGCGCGGTGACGACAGTCCATTTGCCGCGCTGTTCCATTCCCAAGACGCGTCCGCGCTTGGTGTTCATATCACCCATCACATCGCCCGTAAATTGTTCAGGTACGGTGATGGTCAAGTTCATAATCGGCTCCAGCAAAACGGGACTGGCTTGCGGAATGCCGGCTTTGAACGCCTTGTGCGCCGCCAGTTTGAACGCGATTTCGGACGAGTCAACCGGGTGATACGAACCATCGTACAACACCGCGCGAAAATCGGTGGTGGGATAGCCCGCCAACACACCTTTTTGCATAATTTCGCGCATCCCTTTTTCGACCGCTGGGATGAACGAACTTGGCACCGCGCCACCGAAAATTTCTTCGGCGAATTCAAAACCTGTGCCACGCGGCAACGGCTCGAAGCGAATCCACGTATCGCCAAATTGACCGCGTCCACCCGTTTGCTTTTTGTGACGACCTTGCACTTTGACGGTCTTGGTGATCGTCTCTTTGTACGGAATCTTGGGTTGACTGATCAACAAGTCCACACCGAATTTTTGTTTCAAGCGACGCACGGCAATATCCACGTGCGCATCGCCCATACCCGACATCACTGTTTCACCGGTGTCAGGTTCGCGATACACGCGCAGTGTCGGGTCTTCCTCGACAAGACGCGCAAGCGCGACACTCATCTTGTCCAAGTCGGTCTTGGTCTTGGGGTTCAACGCGACAGCATACACCGGACTTGGATACGTGATAGGTGGCAACTGCAATGGATGACCTTTGTCACACAAGGTATCGTTGGTCTGTGTTTCTTGCAACTTGGCGACCGCGCCGATGTCACCCGCGTTGATGCGTTTGACCGCGATTTGTTCTTTACCGCGCATCACATACAACTCACCGATGCGCTCTTCGTTGCCCGTCCGACCATTCGTGACGCGTGATGACGATTCGAGCGCGCCCGAGTACACGCGAAAGTACGTCAACTTGCCGACGTACGGATCCGCCATCGTCTTGAAGACGAACACGGCTAACGGACCTGTATCGCTCGCGGTCAACGTCTCGTTTTGATTCGTCGCAGGATTCTTGGCGACAATCGGCGCGCCTTCGAGTGGCGAGGGTGCGTAATCAATCAAAAATTGCATCAAGGTTCGCACACCCAAGTTCGGCGTCGCCGCGCCACACAGCACAGGAATCACTGTGCCTTGTCGCACGCCGGCTTTGAGTCCCGCGCGAATTTCATCCTCGGTAAGTTCTTCACCACCCAAATACTTTTCGATCAACGCATCATCGGATTCAGCGGCGGCTTCAATCAACTTGCCGCGTTCTTCTTCGACGCGCGCGGTCAAATCGCCAGGCATCGCTGTTTCTTTCGCGTCCTGTCCCACATACGCCTTGCGCGTGACGACATTGACGACGCCGGAAAAATTCGACTCTTTGCCAATCGGAATTTGCAACGCGGCAACGCCCTTGCCGAATCGTTCGCGCAACTGCGCGAGCACACGCTCGGCATCGGCATTTTCGCGATCCACTTTGTTGATGAAGAACAGACGCGGGATTTTGAATTCATCTGCGTATTGCCACACCAACTCGGTGCCAACTTCGATGCCACTCACCGCATCCACAACCACAATCGCCAAATCCGCGACGCGCAACGCGTTCTTCACTTCACCCACAAAGTCAATATAGCCGGGCGTATCGAGCACGTTGATTTTGTGCCCATTGTACTCACAAGGAATTAGTGAGGTGTTGATCGAAATCTTGCGACGTTGTTCTTCGGGATCGTAATCAGAGACACTCGTGTTGTCATCTACCCGACCCAGCCGATTGACGGCGCCGGTGTTGTAGAGCAATGCTTCTGCTAACGAGGTTTTACCCGAACTCGAATGACCCACCAAAGCCACGTTACGAATCTTGTCTGCTTTGTACTCATTCATAGATGATAGAGTCCTCCAAAGAAAAGGATGAAGGCAGAAGTATGAAGGATGAAGTTTCATACTTCATCCTTCATACTTCATCCTTTGCGTTGCATTATACCACAACATTGTACTTTACAAAAATATTTAGAACGTGGTAAACTAGGTGTAGGATTCTACACCTCAGGAGGCGCAACGTGGCGCAGTACACTTTTGAACCATTCAAAATCAAAGCGGTTGAAGCGATTCCACTGACGACGCGCGAAGAACGCGAACGATTCATTCGTGACGCGGGCTACAACATCTTTCTCTTGCCCAGCGATGCAGTCACCTTCGATTTTCTCACCGATTCGGGCACGAGCGCGATGAGCGATCATCAATGGGCGGGAATGATGGAGGGCGACGAAGCGTACGCCGGCTCGCGCAACTATGCGCATTTGCGCGCGGTTGTCAAAGACATTTTTGGCTTTGAGATGTTCGTACCGACGCATCAAGGGCGCGGCGCGGAACAAGTGTTGTTCAGCATCGTGGCTGGACCCGGCAAAACGATTCCGAACAACACGCACTTTGACACAACGCGCGCGAACATCGAAGCGCGCGGGAGCACCGCACTCGATCTCGTCATCCCCGAAGGACTCGATCCGACGAATCGGCATCCGTTCAAGGGGAATATGAACCTTGTCGCGCTCGAGCAAACCATTCAGCGCGTCGGTGTCGAAAATATTCCGCTAGCAATGATGACGATCACCAACAATGCCGTTGGTGGTCAGCCCGTTTCGATGGCGAACATCCGCGCGACCAAAGCGTTGCTGGCGCGCTATAACATTCCGTTCTACATTGACGCGTGTCGCTATGCCGAAAATTGTTATTTCATTCAACAACGCGAGGAAGGGTATCGTCACAAATCCATCAAAGAGATCGCGCGCGAACTGTTTTCGTATGCCGATGGATTTACGATGAGCGCGAAGAAAGACGGCTTGGTGAACATCGGCGGCTTGCTTGCCACGCGCGATCCCGCGCTGTTCGAGCAAATTCAAAATCGTTTGATTCTCACCGAAGGATTCGTTTCGTATGGAGGACTCGCGCGCCGTGATCTTGAAGCAATGGCGCGCGGCTTGGAAGAGGCGCTCGACGAACGCTACTTGGCGTATCGGGTGGGACAAGTGACGTATTTCGCAGAACGCTTGCTGGAGAAC
>JAOACU010000334.1 GCA_026417715.1 Anaerolineae bacterium
CCTTCCGATAATCGGAAGGCGCGCACGTTGCCTGCACCATCCACGCGCGCGTAAAGTCGCGTGTTGCCAAAATCGTACACTATATCGGGAGAAATACCAACGATGTGCAGTGAGCCATTGTGTTGTGGAACGACGCGCATCGCTAGCCCTTGAGTCCTGTCGTTGCAATGCCACTGACGAGATAACGTTGTAAGAACGCGAAGACAAAGGTGATCGGCAACATCGTCAGCACGGTCATTGCTAGAACGTAATTCCAATCGGTTACGAGTTCGCCACGAAAACGCGCCAGACCGAGTTGCAAGGTGAACAAGTTCGGATCGTTGATGACGATGAGGGGCCAGAGGAAATCGTTCCAGCGCCACATAATCGAGAACACGGTGAGCACAGCGAGGGCAGGACGCGTGAGTGGCAAGATGATTTGTAGAAAGATGCGCCATTCGCCCGCGCCATCAATGCGCGCGGCTTCGAGTAGTTCATCGGGAATCGTCAGCATATATTGCCGCAACAGAAAGACACCGGTCGGCGTGGCAGACGGCGGAATGATGATACCCCACAGGGTATTCACGAGTTCAAGGCGCGCCATCACCATATACACGGGAATCATAATCACTTGGAGCGGCACCATCAATGTACCGAGGATGATGAGAAAAATCGTATCGCGTCCGCGAAAGTTATACTTGCTCAACGCGAACGCCGCCATCGAATTGATGGTGAGTGTAAGTAACGTCGCTAGTATCGTGACCGTCACGCTGTTGAAGAGATAGCGTAGGAATGGAAATTTTTGCAACGCCTCGGTATAGTTGGTAATGATCCATTTTTCGGGAAAGAACGCGGGCGGGATGCGATAAATTTCTTCGAGCGATTTGAACGACGAAAAGACAACCCACAGCACGGGCAAGAACATAATCACAACGCCAAGCAACAGTGCCGCATATGTCAAAATTGTTGTCAAGTGAAAAGGACCACCACGCCCGACGTGATGGCGCGCAGTTTCGCGTTCGACTTGTAGAAAATCCACTGCCATTTCACACCGCCTCACTCAGCCGACCGAGAAGGTACTGCAACACGGTCAGTGAAAAGATGATGACGAACAAAACAAGCGATGCCGCTGCCGCCAAACCGAATTGATTGAGTTCAAAGCCGGTGCGATAGATGTATTGCACGATCATCAAAGTCGCGGTGCCTGGTCCTCCACCCGTGAGCGCGTAGATGTGATCGAACACTTCAAACGCGCGAATCAAACTCAACACGAGGACGACGAAAATCGTTGGCATCAGCAAGGGAAGCGTAACGTGCCAAAAACTGCGCCAGCGCGTCGCGCCATCTACTACAGCGGCTTCGTACAGCACAGGAGGAATGGATTGCAAACCCGCGAGGAGAATCAACGCAAAAAAGCCCACCGTTGCCCAGACGTGAACGAGAATAACCCACGCCATTGCCAAGTCGGCGCGCAAAAGCCAAGGTTGGGCGGGGAATCCCAAGCCGCGCAATACGTTGTTCAGCAAACCGTACTGGGTGTTGAGAAACCAACGCCAAATGAGGGCAACGACAATCGGCGAGAGGAGAACGGGATAGAAAAAGATACTGCGAAAGAAACCGCGAAAGCGAATGTTCTCGTTGAGTAGCAACGCGATGACAAGGGAAAAAAACATAATCAGCGCGACATCGCCAATCACAAAAGCAACCAGATTGGACACCGCGCGCCAAAAGAGATCATCGCGTTGGAAGAGATAGATAAAATTATCTAGCCCCACAAATTCGGGCGGTTTGTCGAACGAGGTTTTGAAGAGACTAAGGTAAAAGTTGTAAAAAGCCGGGATGATGATGAAAACGATAAAGACGAGTAAATTGGGTGCAAGAAAGAGATACGGCACAAGCCCGGCACGACGCTGTGAAAGCATACACGTTCTCTCCTAGCCCTACGGAGGGCAATGATGTGACGCTCAAGGGTAGAAAGCGGTCAAGGGTTTGTTCAGACCTCACAGGCCTCGAAGACCTGTGAGGTCTGGAATCTTTCCCCAAGAGTGTGATGTGAAAGAGACCTGTCAGGTCTTTTAGACCTGACAGGTTTTTACTATTTGATCAACTCTTTGGCTTTGGCTTGCGCGTTCTCCAACGCTTTTTCGACCGTGAGTTCACCAATGATCGCTTGCGTCACGCGATCGCGCACTTCGTTCGCCACTGGACCAAAGCGTGGATGATAGTTATCCACGTACGCCGACTTGGGCAGAACAGCGATACCCTTGAGGAAGGTGTTCATATCTTCGTTGCGCTTGGGCCACTTCATCCCTTCCTTGATGATGTCATTGCGCGTGGGCAAAAAGAGCGATTCGGCGACGTATTGTTCCATCGCTTTGCGACTACCGAGGAATTCGAGCAGGCGCGCTTGCCTTTCGGCTTTTTCGGGCGCGGTCTTGAAAGCGATGAGGAACTTGCCACCAGGCATACCACCGCACTGCACTTCGCACGCGTTCAGCACGGCTTTCCACTCGAACTTGTCGCCGATGGTTTGATCAAAGAACGCCATCTGCCAGTTGCCCGACAGGTAGAAAACGAGTTGTTGATTGACGAACAACTGACGCGCATCGGCATAGCCCGAACCACCCCCTGCCCACACTTCGAGTGGCATTGTGCCGTCCTTGTGCCATGCGACGAATTGCCCAATCGCTTTCACGTTCTCAGGACTGTTCACGCGCACATCCTTGCCGTCCGCTGTGAAATAGCCGCCGCCCATCGCTTGGATGAAACCATCGAGGCGGTGACCACTGCGATCCACTGCCATGGCGTACGGCACGTTGGTCGCGCGCTTGACTTTGACCGCAAGATCAACCCAGTCTTTCCACGCGATCTTGTCACCCTTGGGCAATTCCAGTCCTGCCTTTTTGACGAGAGTCATATTGATAAACGGCGCGTTCAAGGTGAAATCGTGTGGATAGCCGTACATCTCGCCTTTTTCACCCGTGACGAGGGCTTGGGCTTCGGGGATGAACTCTTTATCGAGATTCTTGTTCTTGAGGTATGGCTTGATGTCCAAGAGCCACTTGGTAAAGCGCGCTGGTTCGGTCACGCGCGCAAGGTCAGGAGCTTTGCCCGCTTCGGCTTGCGTCGTCAAGAGTTGGTTGAGTTCGGCAAATGGCACGATGGCAAGTTCAACTTTGATGTCGGGGTTCGCCGCCTCAAACTCTTTGATCAGTTTTTCGATGGCAGGTTGATCTGGACCATCGGTGAACCACACAAAGCGCAACGTTTCAACCTTGAGTGGGGTAGCGGTGGGCGGAGGTACGGTAGCCGTCGGTTTAGGTGCTTCCGTTGGTTTTGGCGCTTCGGTGGGCTTGGG
>JAOACU010000335.1 GCA_026417715.1 Anaerolineae bacterium
GTGTAACTGGGTCAATGAAATACAGGTGCGTGCCCGACGGAAAAGTGGGATGTTGGCGTTCGATGTCACGAAATGGCACACGACGTTGGCGCGCGATTTCCGCGATACCCGCGTTCGCGCTGGCAACACTCAGCCCGCTACCAATCACAATCAGTCCCAGCGCAAACGCGGACGCGATTTGAAACCAACGCGCATTTTTCAGTACGGTGAATGCGTGCTCGAACCAAAGCGCGAGAATGATACCAGAAATCA
>JAOACU010000336.1 GCA_026417715.1 Anaerolineae bacterium
CGGCGGGGCAGGTGTAGGTGCAGGCGTGGGTGCTGGTGCACACGCCGCGACCAACACAACGAGCGCAAGGAGCGCGAATAAAATCGAGCGTTTCATCGGTTCTCCTCCTAGAGTTTTAGAGATTAGAGATTGGTGATTAGAGATTGGTGATTGGTAATTCAAAACTGGATTCGTATCCGCAGCAACACCTCCTTTCACGTATTTGTCAAGCACCATTCAATCAGATTATCCACGTCAGCCGTTGCCAAACACTCGACGGTGTCGGCAGCGCCGTAGTAAATTTTCACTTCGCCAGTGTCTTCCAAAATCATTCCGCCGGGAAAAACGACGTGATTGCGAAAGCCGCCCGCCACTTCGTACGATGCTTCAGGTACGAGGAGCGGCGCACGACTCATCGCTACGATGCGACGCGGGTCGTCCAAATCGAGAATCATCAAGCCCGCTGTGTATCGCTTTTGCCAACGTTCTTCCCAGCCATTCTTGCCGCGCGTCGCATCGAAATCTACCGCGTGAAAAGTCGTCAGCCAGCCCGCGCGCGTTTTGATTGGTGGCGCGGCCGGACCGATTTTAAGATTGGCGAACGGGACATCTTCGACGCGCAGCAACAACTCACTGTCACCCCAGTAACGCAAATCATACGATGCAGACAGCCAAATGTCGAAACGCTCTTGACCCAAGCGTCCGTACACGGGAAAGGGACGTTCCAAGCGAATGAACTTGCCACCGATGCGTTCGGGAAAGAGAACCAAGTTGCGATTGTCGGGTACGGTCAGTGATAAAACTTCAAAGCGTTCAAAATCGGTTGTAACCGCGATGCCTCCACGAATGCCATGCCGCGTGTCCATTGCAAAGCAAACGTACACGCGGTCTTCGAGTGCAGTCAAGCGTGGATCGTAGATGCGGATGACCTCATCATCGTGCCAATCGAAAATCGGACGCGGGTGCACGCGCCAGTGAATTCCATCCTTGCTATACGCCAAGCCCAGATTCGTTCCGTGTAACGTCTGCGTTTCGGCGGAGCCATAATCGTTGCGGAAGAGCATCACATACTCACCGTGAAACTTGCAGACGCCGGCGTTGAAAACCAATGTCGCCGGAAACGGCACATCCTTAGCCGTGAGAATGGGATTGGCGGGCGAACGTAGCAACGGAGAGGGGCTAGGCATACGGCAATAAAACGGTTATCGAACAGCGTTCGTTCGCAAGTTTATTTTACACCATCTTTTTACGCTTGTCAACACCTAATTTTGGGTTATTGACACTTTAAAAGAGTCGTGGTATGATTACAATCGAACGAATCGAAAAATCGTTCGAAGGAGTTGGTATTATGCCCTCGGTATCCCAAATCGCCAAGCGCGCGGGTGTGTCCAAGAGTACGGTTTCGCTCGTGTTGAACAATCGTCCGAATGTGACTGAAGCGACACGCCGCCGTGTGCTCCAAGCCCTCGAAGATTTACGACGTGAAGCACCACCATCGGGATTGTCGTCACGTGACACGGTGAACATCCTGCTGATTCACCCCGCCACGTTACGTTCGAGCCAAGTGTTTCGTGAGTTGTTGCAAGGTGTGCAATCGGGTATTGAGCATACGCGCGCGCGACTGACGTTAGCCGTGAATCAATTCCCACTCGAAGCAAATCACGCCACACACGTTTTGTTGCACGATCGCGCGCTCAAACCCGATGGAGTCATCTTGATTGGCGCGCGACGCGACGATCCGATTCTGGATGAAATTCGCGCGGAGAAATTGCCGTGCGTGTTGCTGGCGCGTCAAGAAGCCCCATCCGATATGAGCGCGGTGGGAATGGACAATGTGACTGGCGCGCGCGAAGCCACCGAATACCTGATGAACTTGGGGCACAAACGAATTGCTTTTCTGGGCGGCGATCCTGCGTATGATTACACACACTTGCGACAGCAAGGATACCGCGAAGCACTTGCGGCGGGAAAACTTAATGCCGAGGGGTTGATCTTTCTAGGAAAAGGAGAAGAAGCGGCACGCGCGTTTTTGAACGCACGCGTGAATGCCACTGCGATTGTTTTTGTGAACGATGAGCACGCGCTCAGTGCGTTACCTGTGTTGCGCGCGACGGGCTTGCGTGTACCCAACGACATAAGCGTTGTTTCGTTCGATGATACCGATGACGCGGTACAGTATTCACCTTCTCTCACCTCTGTTGCTGTTCCACGTAGTCAAATCGGATACTGGGGCGCGCGCGTGCTTGGTGATTTGATTCGTTATCGTGACATCAAAACGACGCGCATTCTTTTCCGCACACGTCTAAGTGAACGCGAATCGTGCAAACGTGTGCGCTGAGATGTTCGCTGATGGGTAGAAATCGCCTCAACGAATGGACAACGAATAAACGAATGAACGCCGCACAGACTCGTTTATTCGTTCTGTATTCGTTGAGGCAGAGTTCCAAAAGCAAACCTCTTTTTCCCAAAAGCGGATGTGTTCACACACGCGTCGCACGCGCTTTGATTTCGAGCGGCAAGCCCGCCACGAGGAAAAAGACCTCATCGGCGTACTCTGCCAGTTTCTTATTCACTGCACCCAACAAATCGCGATACGTGCGTCCAAGCGCGTTATCGGGCACAAGTCCCAGTCCCACTTCGTTCGATACAAGAATCAGTGTGATCTCGTGCGCGCGATACCACGCGAGTAACTCGTCCAGTTCGCGCGTCATCTCCGCTTCTGCACGCGCTTCATCCGCCAGCAACACATTCGACACCCACAGTGTCACACAGTCCACCACGACCACACGCGCGCGTGCCGCCGATTCGAGTGCGCGTGCCACCTCGCGCGGCGATTCGAGCGTGCGCCACGTGTCGGGTCGCGAGGCACGATGTGCAGCGATCCGCGCGCGCATCTCGTCATCGCGCGCTTCGGCTGTCGCAACGAACAACACATCATCACCGCCACGTTCACGCGCCAAGCGTTGTGCAAAATCACTCTTGCCACTGCGCGCGCCACCAAGAATCAAGGTGAAACACTTTGCCATTCTCATACATCCTCGCCAGAGATGTTTTGATTCTACTCGATTTGAGTAACTAGACCAAAGCGTGAATGATCGTTCGTAAACTATTTGACGCCGCGCGCGACTTGTGTTAATATACGTGTGCAACCCGGCGACACCGATTCACAAGGAGGTTGCCGATGATCGAGGTCAATTTGGTCAAGCGTCTGATGACTCTAAGCGCGCTAGTCTTTGTCGCGCTCGGTGTGCTCGCGTGTACGCGCGAAAAACCGCTGGATGTACCTACACCCTGTCTCTTATACACATCTGACGCTGCCGA
>JAOACU010000337.1 GCA_026417715.1 Anaerolineae bacterium
GCGCGGCACGCTGTTGTTGCGCTTTGAACCACCGGCGTGGGAAGGAGGCGATTGGAAGTATCCGCTGGGTACGGATGATCAGGGACGCGATCTGCTCACGCGCATTATTTTCGGCACGCGCGTTTCGCTCGCGGTCGGCTTGCTCAGTGTGGCGGTTTCCGTGATTGTTGGCACCGCGCTGGGTGCGCTTGCGGGGTATTATCGCGGCTGGCTCGACGAAATTCTCTCGCGCTTTGCCGACCTCTTGCTCGCGTTTCCGTTTCTCATTTTCGCGATTGGCGTGATGGCATTCCTCGGACCTGGCTTTGTTAATCTGATTATGGCACTCGCGTTCAAGGGCTGGGTGGAGTTCTATCGTTTGGTGCGCGGCGAAGTGCTCGCCGAACGTACGAAAGAGTATGTGGACGGCGCGCGGGTGGCAGGACAGAGCGATTTTGCCATCATCGCGTCCGAAATTTTGCCGAATGTGATTCAATCGGTCTTTGTGCTCGGCACGTTGCGTTTGGGTTATATGATCATTATGGAAGCAAGTCTCAGTTTTCTAGGGCTAGGTATTCAGCCCCCTACGCCTGCGTGGGGTTCGATGGTTGCTAGTGGACGCGATTACTTGCTAACGGCGTGGTGGGTCTCCACCTTCCCTGGTCTCGCGACTTTGCTCCTTGTTGTCTCCATCAATGTCTTTGGTGAAGGATTGCGCGATATTCTTGATCCGCGACTCAAGATCGAATAGTGTTCAGTGTTCAGTTTTCAGACTGAACACTGAATACTGAACACTGAAAATACTGAAAAAAACTGTCCACAATGACACACACGCCTCTCCTCGAAATAAAAAATCTAACGACGGTGTTTCCCACGCGACGCGGTTTGGTGTACGCGGTGAACGATGTGAGTTTGAGTTTGGCACAAGGCGAACGACTTGGCGTTGTTGGCGAATCGGGTTGCGGCAAAAGTGTGACGATGCTTTCGATTCTGCGTTTGATCTCTGCGCCTGGGCGTATCGTATCGGGACAAATTTTGTTTCAGGGACGCGATCTGCTCAAACTCTCGAATCGTGAAATGCGTCAGGTGCGCGGCAAAGATATTGCGATGGTGTTCCAAGACCCGCTCACCTCGCTCAACCCTGTCTTTCCTGTCGGTGAGCAGATTCGCGAGTCGTTGCGGATTCATCGTATCGCGCAAAATCATTTTGGGCGCGAAAAAGAGCGCGTGTTGGAATTGATGACCGAAGTGGGCATCTCGTCACCGATGGATCGCTATCGCGATTATCCGCACCAGTTCAGTGGTGGGATGCAACAGCGCGCGCTCATCGCGATTGCGTTGGCGTGCGAACCAAAGATTTTGCTTGCCGATGAGCCGACCACGTCGCTCGATGTGACGATTCAAGCACAAATTATGGACTTGATGCGCCGTATCAACCAAGAACACGGCACGGCGATCATCCTCGTCACGCACAATCTTGATCTTGCCGCCGAATTTTGTCAACGGATCGCTGTAATGTACGCAGGGCGCATTGTCGAAATCGGCACGACCGACCAAGTGATCGAATCGCCGCAACATCCGTACACGCGTGGCTTGTTGACGTGTATCCCGCGCATCGTCGCACAACGCACGCGCATCGAGCCGATTCCCGGTAACGTGCCCGATTTGGCGGCAGTGCCGCCGGGCTGTGCGTTCGCCGAGCGTTGTAGTTTGGTACAACCGATTTGTCAACAGGAACTTGTACCACTCTTCGAGGTCGCGCCCGGACATCACGTTCGATGTTTGCGCGTTTCGCCGGGAGGGTCCAAGTGAATCCCAACAACACACCACTCATCGAGACGCGCGATCTCAAACGTTATTTCACGATTCGTCCTAGTCTCTTGGCGCGTGTACTGGCGCGCAAGAAGGACATTGTCGTTCACGCTGTTGATGGTGTGAGTTTGAAAATTTGGCAAGGTGAAACAGTTGGCTTGGTGGGTGAGAGTGGTTGCGGCAAGACGACGCTGGGACGTCTCATCAGTCGTTTGGATACGCCAACCGAAGGTGATATTTTGTTCAAGGGACGTTCGCTGCGCGAGGGGTGGCTGGAGCCGGGCAAAGAAAAATCCACGCCGATTGAACGCTTGGGATTTTATCGCGTGGCGCAAGTGATTTTCCAAAATCCGTATTCATCGCTCAATCCGCGCAAGACGATTCGCGAGATCGTTTCGACGCCACTGCAAAATCGTGGTATCAAAGACGCCAGCGCGCGCGAAGAAATCGCGATTCAGTTGTTGCAGCGTGTCGGGTTGCATCCGCGCAATCTCGATCAGTATCCACATCAATTTTCAGGTGGACAGCGGCAACGCATCGGCATTGCGCGCGCGCTGGCGATGCAACCGCAGTTCATCGTCGCCGATGAGCCGGTCTCTTCGCTCGATGTTTCGATTCAAGCCCAAGTCATCAACCTGATGCAAGAGTTGCAACAGGAACTAGGGCTGACGTATCTGTTCATCGCGCACGATTTGAGTTTGATCTATCACATCAGCAACCGCGTCGCCGTGATGTACTTGGGGCGCATCGTCGAAGAAGGCGCAACGGATGATTTGTACGCGCAACCGTTGCACCCGTACACACAAGCGTTACTCGCGGCGATTCCTTCACTCGACAAAGCGCGACGGCGCCAACGCATCATCTTGCAAGGCACAGTGCCCAGTCCGATCAATCCCCCCAAGGGTTGTCGTTTTCATCCGCGCTGTTTCGCGCGTGTTGGTCCGATTTGCGATAATGAAGTGCCGCCATTTTTCACGGTGGGCAAACAACGAGTGGCGTGTTGGAAGTACCAGTGAAACAGTGGGACAGTGAGACAGTGGGACAGTGAAACAGTGGGACAGTGAGGCAATAGCGCAGTATGAAGGTTTTGTCACTGTACGGTGATCATTATCAGATGGGGTTGCAACACGGGAGGCAGGTCTTTGACCTGCGTCCTTTAATTTTGACGACGTTAAACGCGCGTTTAGAATTGTTGACGCGCACAGGTGGTTTGGAAACGGCGCGTTTGGACGAGTTGCAACGCGCGTGGGAAAGCGAACCCGACGCGCGCCCCACCCTGCGGATGATGGAGGGCATCGCCGACGCGCTCCAAATTCCGCGCGAACGATTGTTCCAGTACGTTGCCGCGTCGTACTTGGAAGACTCGTTACTTGTCCAGTCCGAAGGTTGCACAGTTTGGGCGGCAGCGCGCTCTGCCACGCGCGATGGCGCGCCGATTCTCGCCAAGAATCGCGATTACTACAAAGCGCATATTTTGCTGTGCTGTATCG
>JAOACU010000338.1 GCA_026417715.1 Anaerolineae bacterium
TCGCTCGTCGGCAGCGTCAGATGTGTATAAGAGACAGGGCGAGTACGAAGCGCGCGTCGGTTACGAAGCATCGAACGTCAAGCCCGATCGCGATTTTGTGTTGTACTACTCGGTTACACAAGACGCCATTGGGTTGAATCTCGTTTCATACAAAGAACGTGGCGAGGATGGATTCTTTGTGATGCTGGTTGCGCCCAAGATTCAGGTAGATCGCGCGCGCATCGTGGACAAGGATGTGATTCTTGTCCTCGATGTGTCGGGTTCGATGCAAGGTGTCAAGATTGATCAAGCCAAACGCGCGCTCTACTACGTCCTCGATCAACTCAATCCCAACGATCGCTTCAACCTCATCGTGTTCAGTACCAGCACACAAGCGTACGCCGCGTCACTGCGTCCTGTTTCCGCGCGCGAAGATGCGCGCAATTTCGTCGCGCGCCTCCGCGCCGAAGGTTCGACCGACATCAATCGCGCGCTCCTTGAAGCAATGCAAATGGCAGACCGCGAGCGTCCCACGATGGTCATCTTCCTCACCGATGGTTTGCCGACGACGGGCGAAACGAACGCGCAGAAAATCATCGCGAACGTGACAAACGCCGCGCCCAAGAACGTGCGCTTGTTCACGTTCGGTGTGGGTGACGACGTGAACACATTCCTGCTCGATTCGTTGGCAGAAAAATTGCGCGGCGCGAGCGCGTACGTGCGCCCCAACGAAAAGATTGACGAGAGTGTGTCCGCGTTCTACGCCAAAGTGTCCACGCCCGTCCTTGCCGACGTGACGATGGATTGGGGCGGCGCGCGCGTGTACGATGTGTATCCGTATCCACTTCCCGATTTGTTCGCGGGGACACAACTCGTCGTCGCAGGACGCTATCGCGATGGTGGCGCGACGACCATCACGCTCAAAGGCAACGTGAACAACGCGCCGCAATCGTTCACGTATCGTGATGTGTCGTTCCGCACATCGGGCGGTGATGATGCGATTCCGCGTCTCTGGGCAACGCGCAAGATCGGCTACCTGCTGAACGAGATTCGCCTGCGCGGCGAGAATCGCGAAATCGTCAACGAAATCGTCACGCTCGCGGTGCGCTACGGCATCGTTACGCCGTACACATCGTTCCTTGTGGATGAACGCAAGGACGTGCTGACGGAAAGCGGGCGCGCGAAAATCGCCGCCGAGCCAACTCAAGCCCCCGCGCCGGTTTCGGGACCAAGCGCGGTGCAACAGAGCGTCGAACAAAGTCAACTGCGCGGCGCGAATGTAGCACCTGCCGCGCCAACTGCCGCACCTCAACCCAGCGGTTCGGGAACGACAACGCAAACAACCGCCGCGCCTCTGCAAATGGTCGGCAACAAGACGTTCTTGTTCCGCAACAATGTGTGGACAGACACACAGTTCGATCCGTCCAAGATGACGACGAAGAAAATCGAATTTGGGAGCGACGCGTACTTTGCGCTCATCACGAATAATCCCGAAGTGGGCAAGTATCTCGCGCTGGGTACGCGCGTCATCTTTGTCATCAACGGCATCGCCTACGAAATCACGGACACGGGTAGCGGCGCCACCGATGCAAGTGCCGTACCTGCGTTGCCTACGCCAACCCCTATACGGGGGGAGGGTATCCAACCGCGCGCCAGTACACCTGTCGTGCCTGCCACACAACCCATAGCAACACCAAGTAACTTGTGCGGGAGTTGGTTGCTGGTCGGCGTCGTTGCGTTTGTGTTATGGCGAAGAAAATTGGCATAGGAGAAATGCCGTATGATCTCACATCACGACCGAACCCAGAGCATCGCTTTCAGGTTCTTGCTTGTACTGATGCTTGCCGCGCTTGTGTATGCCATCATTGGCTTGAGTTTTCACGTGGCGTGGAAACACGCGCTAGATGAATGCCGACAAACACAAATAGCGCGCGGCGAGTTCGTCGAACCCGAGGTATTCAGCGGCGTCGTGGCACTGTTATTCAACATCACTAACTGGCCCGTGTATGCGTGGGCAAACTGGTATCACTTTGGCTCGGTGATAGCAACGCGTTGTAGCCATCCACGCTAACACGCGCCTTTTGCTCAGATCTTACAGGTCTCGGAGACCTGAGGTCTAGAAAAAAAACAAGGTAGTGCTACAAAAGTAATGCTGGTAAGGCACTCTGTCACGCTGAGCGCAGCGAAGCGTCTCGCAAAGTCATTTGCGATATTCTTCGGCGCAAAAGACGCGCCTCAGAATGACACTGTCGGCATTACTTTTTGATCACCACCAGAAACCGATTGCCTTAACCCGATTGTATCGGGTTTCCCACCTACACTCGCCCCCGAATGCAATTCGGGGGCGAGTGTTTGAAGAACGGCTTCGATTGGTCATCGCGGCGAGTACAGACGCGTCGGCGACGCGCCTCTACAGTTGCCAAGACTTGGCACCAGCCCTGTGTTCAAAAAATCCGACTTGACACAGAACAAGTGTTCAGGTATAATATGCACAAATGTTCGGGCAGGCGAACACATTTTCGAGTCGCGCCCGGGGAGGTGTGCCAATGGCTCTTTCGGAACGGCAACAAAAAATTTACGAGTTCATCACCAAGTTCACGCGCGAAAAAGGTCGTCCACCCACGATTCGCGAAATCGGTGCCCACGTGGGCATTTCGTCCACCTCGGTCGTCAACTATAACCTCAACATCCTCGCGCGCGAAGGATTGATTCAACGCGAAAAAGAAGTGTCGCGCGGCTTGCGCATCGTCGGGCAACAAGCCAAAGCCCTGCTCGGTGAAGTGACCACCGTGCAAATTCCACTCCTCGGCAAAATCGCGGCAGGTTCACCGATTCCACTCCCCACCGAAGGAATGACCAAATGGGATGGCGAAATGATTGCGCTCACGCGCGAACTCGTTCCAAACGCCGATGGTCTCTTTGCTTTGGAAGTCAAAGGCAACTCGATGATTGACGCGCTCATCAATGACGGTGATATTGTGGTGATGAAAAAGCAAGAAGTCGCCGAAAACGGCGATATGTGCGCGGTGTGGCTCAAGGACAAGAACGAAACCACGCTCAAGCGCGTCTACCGCGAAAAGAATCGCATTCGCCTGCAACCGATGAACCCCACGCTCAAACCGATCTACGCCGATCCGCGTGATGTGCGCATTCAAGGCAAAGTGATCTTGGTCGTGCGGCAATTGCAAAAACTCCCCGCCTAGTAAACAATGGTGCTTGTGGTCATTCTGAGCGACCGAAGGGAGCGAAGAATCTCTCAAACCACTTTGCGAGACGCTTCGCGAAGTTCACCCTGACG
>JAOACU010000339.1 GCA_026417715.1 Anaerolineae bacterium
CGGCGGGATGAATCTGGGTGTGCTACTTGGAAAACAGTGGGCTGTCGCCATCGGCGCGCTGGACTGGGCAAAGGGGTTGACACCTGCACTCGTCGCGCGTCTCGTCGGCTGGGACTGGACGAGTGTTGTCCTCGTCAGTCTCGCGACAGTCGTAGGGCACAACTGGTCGCTCTATCTGGGATTCAAAGGGGGCCGCGGCATTGCCGCAACGATTGGACTTTTGTTCGCGTGGGATTTGCGACTCGCACTCTTGTTCTTGACGATTATCGCCATCGGTTGGATTACCAACTATGGTCCGCAAAGTTGTTTGATTGCGCTCACGCTACTTGCGCCTGTAGCGTGGTTGCTTGCCGCGCCGCTGGAAATCGTGTGGGGAAGTGTGGCGTTGCTTGTCATTTCGATCATCAAACGCTTGGAGGCGAATCGTTTGCCGCTACCGAGTGACGCGCGCGAACAACGCGCGGTGCTGTTGCGTCGCTTGTGGTTAGATCGCGATATTGAATCGGATCGCGAGTGGCAAGAACGCGGAAAGATCAAATAAGCCAAAGTACCAAATGTGCCAAACGTGCCAAAACATTTTTTTGGCATCTTTGGCACATTTGGCTTGTTTGGCATCTTTGGCACATTTGGCTTGTTTGGCATCTTTGGCTCATTTGAGTAGATGCGCGATGAGTGCGGCGACGCGCGGGTCACGCCAATAGTTATGCGCTTCCAAACGAGTGCGCGCGCCATCGAGTCGCTCATCGCGAATCGGAAAGTTGGGGAAGACGGAAGCAATCGGTGCAGCAACCGGATCGCGCGGCGCGTAGACGTTGATCCATTGTTTGAGGGTTTGTGGCGTGATTGCACCCAAATCATTGGAACGACGGTTGCTTTGCACAAGAATTCGTAGCGCGCAACCGAGCGTGACCCAAGCCAGGAGATTGTATTGATTCGCCTCGGCGCGCAACACATCGAAGGCGACGAGGCAACCGAGTGATTCGCTGACGAGGACGATTTCGTAACCGTGATGCGTAAGTTCACGTAACGTTGCGCGCAAGCGTTCATACATCTGCGCGCGTTGATGTTTGAAAACAAAAAAAGCCAAGACGCCGGCAATGCCGTTCATTAGCCGATGCAAAAAATCGGCGGCGCGTGCGATACGGCGCGGGGTACGACGCGCCGGACGTCCCAGCAACACGCGCGCAAGAGTATGCACACGCGCGTTGAGCCAATCGGCAACGTGCCAGACTTTGGCGCCCACGTCAATCAAATCGCCCCACCATACAGGACGATGTGGTGGTGTGTGTCCTAAATGTTCGGCAATGGCTTGAACTTGGGGCGCCCAAAAATCGGGTGTGGTGCGCCCTGTGCCGTGAATCGTCACTATCACGCGTTTCACTGTTCGCTGTTAGACAAAAAGATTGCCTCGCTGGATACGTCCGAGCGTAGGCGCACCGAATATAGCACATCTCATCAGAAAACACAAGAGGAGTTTAGTACTGTGATGCCTGACACAATAACAACCTATCGTTTAGCCGATCGAGCGTACACGTTTTGCCCCGGTTGTTCGCATACTATCGTGCTCGATCAGTTGAACGCAGCACTCGTCAAGTTGCAACTCGATCCGCGCCAAGTGGTGATGGTCACCGATATTGGTTGTGTCGGAATGAGTGATCAGTTTTTCAACGTGAACGCGTTTCACGGTTTGCACGGACGCGCGGTGACGTACGCCATCGGCATCAAACTTGCCAATCCCGATTTGAAAGTGATCGCGCTCGTCGGCGATGGTAGTTTGGGGATTGGTGGACATCACATCTTGAATGCGGCACGACGGAATGTGGGTATCACCGTGTTGGTGTTCAACAACTTTAACTTTGGAATGACCGGTGGACAACATTCGGTCACTACGCCACACGGCGCACACACATCGAGTACGCGCGAAGGCAACCTTGAATACCCACTCGATATTTGCGCGATCGCGTCTGTGAGTGGTGCGGCGTATGTCTTTCGTGGCACAGCGTTCGATAAAGACCTAAGCGAACGCATTGCCGAGGCGATTCAAACACCCGGCTTTGCCTTGCTCGATCTTTGGGAACTGTGCACGGCGTACTATGTGCCGAACAACAATTTCTCGCGCACCGCGTTGATGCAGACATTGCAGACCTTGAATTTTCCGACGGGTGTGTTGCAAAAGATGGATCGTCCTGAATTCGCGCACGCCTATCGCAATCAAATCTCCAATCTCCAATCTCATCCCTCTTCCGCTCAGCCAATTGAAACCAAATTCACCAGCGCGCTCGAACGGACGACGCGCATCATCATCGCAGGTTCGGCAGGTGGTAAAGTGCGTTCGACCGCGAGCGCGCTTGCCATCGGTGCAATGATGAGTGGCTTGTGGGCAACCCAACGCGACGATTATCCCGTCTCGGTGATGAGTGGCTATTCGGTCTCGGAAGTGATTTTGAGTCGCGAAGAAATTCTGTATCTGGGCATCGAAAAGCCGGACATTGTGGCAGTGTTGTCACCCGAAGGATTGTCGCAGGTGCCGCGTCAATTGCGCGCGATGGACGAATCGCAAACGGTGTATGTGGTGCCAGAACTTGCCGAGCACGTGCAAACGCGCGCGCGTAAAATCGTTTTCAACTTGACGCGTCCGATCAGTAAGAAATCGCTCGCGCTCACGGCGACTGCCGCGATCATTCGACATGCGAACTTGTATCCGCTCGAGGCGTTTCGCGAGGCAATCAGCATCGGACAGCGCGCGGAGATCGCACAAGAGAATCTGCGCGCGGTGGAAGCGAGCGCGGGAATTTTGTAGATAATCGAAATTTTACCCTCTTGACGATTAACATTTTGCATAGTATACTATAGCCAAGTAAAATTCTGGTAAAAACTGTCTCCTGACCTGCAAGAGCGTCTGTTTAGCGATGGTGGCTAAAGAGAAAGGGGGGATGCGTATCGGATAGTGCGGAGTGGTGATTCCCTAACAACAAAAATCCAATTATCTCGGAAGGAGGACTATGTCTGCAAAACCTGCAACGGAGGCAGGCAAGACGCTCTCTGTCGGTAACCTGGGACCACTCAAAATCCTCGCTGTGCCGGCGTTCGTGGGTATCTGGGCGGCAATGGGGCCCGGCGTGGTTTGGGCGGCGCTGGCACAAGGTAGTGGCGAGTTGATTTGGTGGCCCTACCTCACCGCCAAGTACGGCGCGGCATTCTTGGGCATTCTGTTGCCCGCCTGTTTGATGCAGTACTGGGT
>JAOACU010000340.1 GCA_026417715.1 Anaerolineae bacterium
GTGTATGAGTTGGAAGCGGCATGTCTGTTGCAGTTGGAAGAAAGGTTGCTGTTGGGGTGTGCAGCGACGTCACGGCGGGTGCGGGTGTACACACGGTGGAGAGGAGTACGACAGCCAGCAAGGAAACGTACAAGAAGGTACGAGAAAGAGTGTGTGTCATCGTGGCTCCTTTTCAATGGTGCAAACCGAAAGTCGGTAATCGCAAATCAGAAATGTATTCTACCCTAGTTTTCTAAATCTATGTCTTCCTGGCTCGACGACAACAAACGCTTTCATCAATTCATCTTCGGAATGTTCCTGTAAAACACGGATGAGTTCTTTATGCACAGTGTTCTGTGTGGAAGGCAAGATTCGCAAATAGATGACGCCTGCGCCAAAATCTCGAATGAAAACCAACTCTCCAAAGTCGCGGTCGCGCGTAATGAAGATACGGCGTTGATTACGCGCGGTTGTGAGCAAAGCGGCGTCATCCGCTTCGGCAAGCCCAATGCTTGCTACCGTGACAACATCATGTCCCGCATCGCCAAGCACGCGTGCAGTCAACGCCCAAACGTCTTGGTCAAGAAGAAATCTCATGGCGTACCTGCTGTGACGTGAAGATCTTCTACTGCCACCACTGCCATCGCGTATTCGATGCACGCTTGAATGTCCGCGATCTCAAGGTCAGGGTAATAGTCACGGATAATCTGGTCAAACGGGATACCCTCACGAACGAGTTCGAGTACGTTCTGCACAGGAATCCGCGTGCCTGCAACACATGGTTTGCCAAAATGGATATTCGGGTTGATAGCGATTCGGTTCTTCATTGTATTACCTCGTATTCGGTTTCAGTAGCCATGGTTCGATTTTTGAAAACAGTGAGGAATTCTTCCTTCGTCATACCCGCGATAAGGATACAATCAATCGGGCTGCCTTGGCAATATCCAACAGCGTTGCATCATCTCGTCGCATAGGATGCCTCTACCGAGTACAAGATTTGCGCGGTCTTGAAGATTTCTTCGCGACGCACCCAGTTCGTGCTTCTTTCCAAAGCACGCTTGCTAATCAAGTCAACACTTCGTCCAAACAGTTTTTCCACTTCAAGTTGCATCTGGACGTGATCGAGCAAGCCCCACTCGGCATCAGGTGCAAAAGTGACAAGAAGATCAAGATCGCTTGCGGCGTGAAAATCATCGCGCAAGGCAGAGCCAAACAGCGCGAGTTCACGGATTTTCCAACGTTTGCAAAAGTTGGAGATTTCCACATCAGGAGGGAAGACGCTGGTCGGCATTCTAACCTCTTACCGTCATAGCATTGCAACAAACGCGAGACGCACGCGAAGGGGATCGCGTGCGCCTCGACGAAAGGAACTTCGCGTTTAGGATAACTTGGTACCGTCGTTGCTACAGAATTTCGCGCTTGGCGGATTTTCGGTGCCGCAGGTGGGACATTTGATTGTGCCAGCGACAAGTTTGGTACCGCAGTTGTTGCAGAACTTGGCGCCCACCGGGTTGGAGGTGTTGCAGTTGGGACAGATGATCGTCATCGCGCCGGGTTTTGCGGCGCCTGTTTGCGCGCTTTGCATCGCTTGCGCCATCATTCCCGCGAGTCCTGCACCCAAGCCCGCACCAGCGCCTAGTCCCACGCCGAGCCCTAACCCACTACCGGCTTCGCCGCCACCGCTCGTCGCCGCATCGCCCATCGCGCGCGCGGCTTTGAATTTCAAGTACTTGTCCATATCGCCGATGGCGCCCATCGCCGCACGTTCGTCAATCGCTTTGGCAGTCTCTTCCGTCGGCGTGATAGCGTTGACATACAAGCCCTTGAGATTCAGACCGATAGCGTTGAAATCGTCGGTGAGTTGCGCCTTGACGCCCGCGCTGATTTCGTTGTAGAGCGCGGGCAAATCGAGGACCGATTTGCGTTGTTCGCCCAGATAGTCGGTCATCTTGGCGACGATGATGCTACGCAGATAGTTTTGCACTTCGCTTGTCGTGTAGATGCCTTGTTGACCGACGATGCCATTGACAAATCGCGACGGGTCTTGCACAACGAACGAATAGACGCCGAACGAACGCAGGCGCACCATTCCCAATTCGGGATCACGAAAGACAATCGGTTCTTGCGTGCCCCATTTTTGATCGAGGAACTCTTTCATATTGACGAAGACAACTTCGGCGGGGAAAGGGGATTTGCCGCTTGTGCCGAGTCCGATCAAATTGATGAGGAGGGGAATGTTCGCCGTTGTGATGGTGTGGCGTCCAGGTCCAAACACATCGAGCGCCTTGCCATCGCGAAAGAACACGGCGGTTTGACTTTGGCGCACGATCACTTGCGAGCCAAAGCGAAAATCGCCGGGACCGTCTGGTGGTTCGCGGTGAACAATTTCATTTCCGGTGTTGTCGAGAAACTCGACAACGTCAATGATTCTTGCCATTTTTTCTCTCCTGTTTCAGGTTCAAGGTTCAAGGTTTAAGGTTCAAGGTTGAAATTTTGCAACCTTTAACTTGGAACCTGTAACTTTAAACTCACGTTTGCGGTAGGAACAACTCCACGCCGCAGTATGGACATTTGACCAAGCCCTTGCCCACGGCTTCGCGTTGACCGCCGCAGTTGGGACACTTGGTTGATTGCACTTGGGCAAGGTCTTTGGAGTAAAACATTCCTTCTTGCCAATTGATATAGCCGCTAAACAAACCTTGATTCACCAAATCGAGAATCGCCGTCTTGACCTGATCGCGTGTCATTTTCAATTCGATTGCCGCGTTACCGATGGACACTTTGCCAGCGGCTTGAATCATTCCCAACAAACGTTCCTTCTTGCGAATGTCTGCCATCTCGGCGGCTTCCTGTCCGCCTTTGATGAACAGAAACACACCAACGCCGACTAGGATGATGAATGGCATCACGCCAAACAACGCGATGCCGAGCACCGCACCCGCGCGGCTTACACCGGGACCCTCGCCTGCCATTAGCGCGCCGACCGCCATAAACAATGTGACCACGCCGCAAATCAAAACGCCTGCCACAATCAAAATGATGCCGATGATGCGCCCCATAACACCTCCGAGACAATGATCAATTGACAATGATCAATTGACAATTGTCTGTTGACGATGGTTGATTGTTTCTTGCCGTAACGCTCTTTTGATGTTTTGACTGTTTTGGAGAGAATCATTTTGATTTCTAATGCTTCTTGGATGAGCGGATTCAATTGATTGGCTGACAGCAAACCCGCGTCGCGAATCAAGCGGAGCCAATAG
>JAOACU010000034.1 GCA_026417715.1 Anaerolineae bacterium
ACGGTAAATGGATAGTTCAGACCTCACAGGTCTCCGAGACCTGTGAGGTCTAGAAACCTCTTTCTCCCCAAGAGCGATCAGCATTACTTTTGTAGCATTACCCGAATAAGCAATGAATAAACGAATCACGCCGCCCATTCGTTTATTCGTTATAGATTCGTTGACGCGAGTATCTGGAGAGATAAAACTTACGCGCGCCATTGGTTATTATCACACGGAAGGATCACCGTTTTGTAGGGGCGAATCGGTGACTTGCCTCTACTTGACGTTGTTGATAGACGCTGGTGGTGGTATAATCTAATGCCAGATGGTGAAAAATGGGTAGTGATCAAAAAGTAATGCTGAGAGTGTCATTCTGAGGCGCGTTTTTCGCGCCGAAGAATCTCGCAAATTACTCTGCGAGACGCTTCGCGGAGTTTACCCTGACGCAGGAAGGGCTCAGCGTGACAGATTGCCTTACCAGCATTACTTTTGTAGCACCACCGAAAAATGCTTTGATCTCGCGTCAACGAATGTCTGGCGTTGAAAACGTATCATTCGTTCAATGGTTAGACATTCGTTGACACCAACCAAGACCTATGAACCGCAGACTATTTTTCCTTGTCTTTCTGCTCTATGCTCTTCTCGCGTCAACCTCCGCGCGCGCCGAGACACTGACGTTTCAAATCTACACCCAGCGCGATGGACTTGCTGCCGATTACATCACCCACATCGCGTTTGCTCCCGATGGCACAACGTGGCTCGGTACGATGCGCGGTGCAACGCGCGTGCGCGACGCGTACTGGGTCACCTACACTGCCGCGCATGGCTTGGGTAGTTCCACGATTACCGGTATCGCCATCGGCGCGGCCGGCAAAACGTATGTGGCAACCAGCGGCGGCGGACTCACCCTCTTCGATGGCGCTGAACGCAAAACGTACACCACTGCCAATTCAGCAATTCCCAGCAACTATCTTACCGCTGTCGCCGTGGACAAACAAGGACGCGTGTGGATCGGCACTTTGGGTCACGGCGCGGCGCGACTCGAAAACGAGCAGTGGAGCAAATACTCCTTCTCCAGCAACTATATCACCACTTTGGCACTCGATGCAAATGGCAATCCTTGGCTCGCGACCAACGATGGCGTGTTTTTCTTCGATGGACGCGTGTGGGCGCGACTCGACAAAGCATCGGGACTGGCAAGCAATCGCGTGAATGCGATTACGTTCGCGCGCGATGGACGCGTGTGGTTCGGCACGGATGATGGCGTCACCGTCTTCGATGGCAAGACCTTGCGCACCTACACGCGCGCCGATGGTTTGGTGGATAACGTCGTTCGCGCGATCGCGGTAGATGCGCAAAATCGCGTGTGGGTGGGAACACTGCGCGGGCTTGCCCTCTTCGATGGCAAAACGTGGAAGACCTACACGCGCGCCGATGGACTCGCTGCGAATCACATCACCGCGCTCGCGTTCGATGCGCGCGAGAATCTGTGGGTGGGCACGACACACGGTTTGAACGTGTTGGGTGCAACACTTCAACGCGCGCCCACGTTTCCTGTCGTGTTGGTGCATGGATGGCATTCCGCTGAATCGGATCACATAGACGATAGCGAGTTTCACTATTTTCGTCACTATTTGGAGCGCGATGGTTTCCCGGTGTTCTACGCGACCGGCATTTCGCCGTACAAAACTTTGCATCAAAACGCCGAAACTTTGCGCGATGTCATCGCCGAAGTCAAAGCACACACCGGCGCGCGCCAGATAGACCTCATCGCGTTTTCGATGGGCGGCTTGAACGCGCGCGCGTATTTGGAATCTACGTTGTATCAAAACGATGTGCGTCGCGTGATCATTCTGGGCACACCCCAAGCCGGCGTGCGAATGTGGTATCCTTTGCTCACGCGCGAATTGGAAGACCGTCCCGATGAACCTTCCGCGATTGAACTGACGCCCGAATACGCCGCGCTCTTCAATCGCACCCACGCGCCGCGCGCGACCGTACCGTACGATTTACTCATCGGCGATGCGCGCACGCAAAGCGGACTCGATTTTCTCAAGCATTTTCCAGCCAGCGATGGCTTGATCGAAGTGTGGAGTGCGCACGCGCTCAGCGGTCCGAACGTGCGGCGGCTGACCAATGCTGATGTGCACGCGTGGGACCCGCTGCCGATTCCACTCAACCCAACTTCATATCTCTACCCCGATCAAACTTACACGCGTTGGATTCGCAACGCGCTGCGTGATCCCGATGCGCGTCCCCTCGGCTTTGCGACCACTTCTGTCGAGCCGATTGCACCGCGCAACATTACCCCGATGAATGTAGATTCGCTGCGCGCAGGCGAAACGCTCACGCGCGCAGTGGTACTCGATGCGAATCGCGCCGTACGCTTTTTTGCGCGCTGGAACAGTGGCGATATTGATTTGCATCTGCGCGCGCCCGATGGCACACGCTACACGCCCGAACAACTGCGCGACGCCGCGTACATCAAAGCCGATGTGGCGAACTTTATCGGCTATGCAATTTCGCGCGCGCCCGTCGGAACGTGGTCGTTGATTGCCACGCGCAAGGACAAGGGCAACAAGCCGCTTGTCCTCACCACGTATGCCGATCTCGATGCCGATGTGCGTTTGGACGTGGAGACCGATCGCGCCACCTACGCGCTGGGCGCGCCAGTGACAATTCGCGCGACACTTGCAAACAAAGCCCCAGCCGAGATGCGCGCCAAAATTCTGTGGCTGGGCGATGGTGTGTCAGCGCGTACGAGTTCAATCGAAGTGCCTTTGCGCGCGACGAACGAACCGGGCACATACGCCGTCACCCTCACCGATTTGTCGCGTGGGGGCTATTACCTTGTGCGCGTCACCGCGCGCGCGGCGAATCTGATGCGCGAGCGTCAATTGATTTTTGGAATGTCACCTGCTACTGCCAAGTTTACCGGCGAAACGCGCGCGCGCATCGAAAAAGGCGCGCTGGTGATCGAAACCGGCGTGAACGTCGCGCGTGCCGGCGCATTCGCGCTCAGTGCGACAGTACGCGGCACGCGCGGGCAATTGATCGCTTCACTCACCGCGCCCCTCACACTCAAGCAAGGCACACAAGTCGCCTCGATTACCATACCGGGGCGTGACATTCGCGCGCGCGGCATCGAGGGACCGTACAACATCGAATTGGTTTTGATGGATGCTTCGTGGGCGGCAATCGTGGTGGACGAACTTTCAAAAGCACTGACGACCGAAGCATACACACTGGCAGATTTCACCGACTAGCGCGTCAACGAATGCGTACCATTCGTTTATTCGTTTCACATTCATTGAGTCGGACTCACAGTGCTTGCCCACACAGGGCACGATACCCACACGCCTCACACCGACGCGGTTCGGTGTGACTACGCGCCACGTCGCGCGCAGTGAGATCGCGCTGCATCGCGGTAATCACATTCGCAAGACGTGCGCGCAATTCCGACGTGATCGGCACTTGGAACACGTGCTCGCGGTACTTGAGCCAACCCCATTCGACCGACACGCCGAAATTTTCTTCGACCAAGAGCGCGTATGCCGCGAGTTGCAACACATCCGACTCGTACGGTGTGTGCGCGCGGCGATTCGGTTTGACTTCGATGGGAATCGTCGCGCCGTGTTGTGTGACGATGTAATCGGGCTTGCCAACCAAGCCATAGCGTCGCGCGAGCAGAGGACGTTCCACTTTTTTCCACGCGCCCGTATCGGTGTAGATGATGCGCGCACCCCAAGGCAGACCAGTGTGTGCGCGCTGGGTGCGCGCGACGAGGAACAAGACGAGTGCGAGAACGAGTGTGAGGAGAAACAGAAAAGCGAGTAGGGAAAGCATCGAGAGTTGTTGTCTAGACCTCACAGGTCTCCGAGACCTGAGGTCTGGACATTCGTTGACGCGGTGTCTAAATCAGAACGCGGAAACGAGCACCGCCAGCACCAACATCGCCGCGAAGAAAAGAGCCAGCACCCCCAAGACAATCGCCGCGCGCGTCAAAGTGTCCGCGCGTTGCACCGCGCGCCCGTGTTCGCTGTGTTGCATGATGCCGTGCTCCATCTGCGCGTGATGTGCGGACTGCAAACCCTGAACGTGGTGCAACCACCACGCGCGACGACAAAAGACATACTCGCCGATTTCACTGGCGCGAATGAGGCGCGCGTTATCTGTCACCGAATTTCCTTTCAAACTCATGCAAGGTTTGCTCTAACTTTTCTTGTCGTACGGCAACCGTCAAATCGCCGCGCGTGCGCTCCAAGACCCCGCGTACCATATCGGTCGTGCGACGCAAACCGCCTGTGAGCGCTTCGGGAAAATCCATCGTCACTAGCAACGCGTAAATATCGTCCATCGCTTCGAGCATCTTTTCCGCGCGCGCACTTTCACCGTGCCGAATGATGTCGAGCGTGTGACGACGTAGTTCGCCGGCGGCTTCGCCCAAGCCGTTGAGATACGCGGCATAGTCCACGCCGAGCGCGTCGGGATCAGGGAGCGGCGCATCCGTAATCAACGCATAGACGATGTGTGCTTCGGCAAGTTCCTTGAGCGCGTCTTGCACATAGCCGGCAAAGTACAAGTCGGGATACGCGGCAAGTGTCGTCTTTAACTGTGCGGCGATTTCGCGCGTGCGCGCGAGCAGTTGCTCTGCCTCGGCGTATTCGGCGCGGTGTGTTGCGCGAATCGCCAGCGAGCAATGGCGCACCAACTCGCGCGAAGCAACCAACGCATTGTCGCGCGCCACGTTCTTGGCTTCAAAGGTCTTGCGGATTTTTTCACCAATCGCATCGAGGGTTTGCATCTCTTCCTCACGGAGGTTACACAGGTGTAGAGACAGGTTTGCAAACTTGTCCTACATTTGAAAATCGCACGCGACGATACTACTGTAAAACGCGCACAGTGTCAAGGATTTGTATTATTCCACTTGACAACCGCGCCCAACAAGGTGTAATGTGATCACCAAAATCAATTGTGCGCAATGATACAAGGAGATAACTATGCCTGTCACTAAACAAGAAGTTCTCGATTATCATCGTTTGGGCAGACCCGGCAAAATCGAAGTGGTGCCCACCAAGCCCACGCAAACGCAACGCGATTTGACGTTGGCGTATTCGCCGGGGGTTGCCGAAGCCACACTCGAAGTGGAACGTGATCCAGAGACGGCATACGAGTTAACAGCGAAGGGCAATCTGGTCGCGGTCGTTTCGAATGGCACAGCGATCTTGGGACTCGGTGATCGCGGTCCACTCGCCGCCAAGCCGGTGATGGAAGGCAAGGGCTTGCTCTTCAAACGCTTTGCCGATATTGATGTGTTCGACATCGAAATCAACGCGCGCACACCGGAAGAAATCGTCACCGTCGTCAAAGCCCTCGAACCGACGTTTGGTGGCATCAATCTGGAAGACATCAAAGCGCCAGAATGTTTCGAGGTCGAAGAACAACTCAAAGCGCAAATGAACATTCCGGTCTTTCACGATGATCAACACGGCACCGCGATCATTGCGGGGGCGGGTTTGCTCAACGCACTCGAAATCGCCGGCAAACGTATCGAAGAGATTCGCGTGGTCATCAACGGCGCGGGCGCGAGCGCGATCGCGTCCGGTGAGTTTTGGGTACGGCTCGGCGTGCGACGTGAAAATATTGTGATGCTCGATACGCGCGGCGTCATCTACAAGGGGCGCACTGAAGCAATGAATCCGTACAAAGCGCGTTTTGCCAGCGACACCAGAGCGCGCACACTTGCCCAAGCCGTCCAAGATGCCGATGTGTTTCTGGGTTTGTCGGTTGCGAATGTGTTGACACCCGAAATGGTCAAGACGATGGCGCGCACGCCGATTATTTTTGCGCTCGCGAACCCTGACCCCGAAATTCCGTACGAGGTTGCCAAAGCCGCGCGCCCCGATGCGATTGTCGCGACAGGACGCAGTGACTATCCCAATCAAATCAACAACGTGTTGGGCTTTCCGTTCATCTTTCGCGGCGCGCTCGATGTGCGCGCGAGAGCGATTAACGAGGAAATGAAAATCGCGGCAGCGCGCGCACTTGCCGCACTCGCTAAAGAAGATGTGCCCGATAGCGTCCTCAAAGCGTACGGACTCGATGCGCTCTGTTTTGGACCCGATTACATCGTCCCCAAGCCGATTGATCCGCGCGTGTTGTTGTGGGAAGCGCCCGCCGTCGCGCAAGCCGCTATCGAATCGGGAGTAGCGCGCAAGACTCTCGATCTTGTCAAGTATCGCGAGCAACTCGAAGCGCGACTCGGCAGAGGACGTGAATTGATGCGCGCGATCATCACCAAAGCCAAATCGAATCCCAAGCGCATCGTCTTTGGCGAAGGCGAAGAACCCAAAGTGATTCGCGCGGCGATGCAAGTGCAGGACGAAGGCATCGGTTATCCGATTTTGTTAGGACGCCGCGAAGTGATTACGCAAAAAATTCGCGAACTGAATTTGAATTTCCAACCGACGATTATTTCGCCGACCGAAAATCCACCCAACCTCGAACGTTACATCGAGGCGTACCACAAACTGCGCGAACGCAAAGGCATCACGCGCGAAATGGCGGCGCGCTTGATGACGGGACGCAATCACTATGGACCGATGATGGTGCGCTTGGGCGATGCCGATGCGTACATCAGCGGGTTGAATTTCAACTATCCCGATGTGATTCGTCCCGCGCTCCAAATCGTCAAAATGCGCGCGGGCGTGAACAAGGTGGCGGGGATGTACATCGTCATCACCAAAGACCAACGTGTCTTTTTCTTCACCGACGCGACGGTGAACATTGATCCGAGTGCCGAAGACCTTGCCGAGATTGCCATTCTGGCGGCGCAAGCCGCGCGCAAGTTCGATGTAGAGCCGCGTGTGGCGATGCTCTCGTTTTCCAACTTTGGTAGTGTGCGGCATCCATTTGCAGACAAAGTGCGTCGCGCCGTCGAACTTGTGCGCGCGCGTGAACCCGATTTGCCAGTGGACGGCGAAATGCAAGCCGATACAGCCGTCGTTGCCAAGATTTTGGAGGAACGTTATCCGTTTGCGTGTGTGCGCGATCCCAACATCTTGGTATTTCCAAACTTGGAATCGGCTAACATCGCCTACAAACTGTTACATCATCTTGGCGGTGCTGAAATGATCGGTCCGATTCTGTTGGGGATGGGCAAAGCGATTCACGTCTTGCAACAGGGTGACGAGGTCAAAGACATTGTGAATATGGCGGCAATCGCAGTGGTGGATGCGCAAGAGCAATGAACAAACGTGGGCGGAGAAATTCTCCGCCCACGTTGTTTACGCAATCAAAATCGCGCGTCCTGGTGCACCATCGCCATCTTGAATCTTGAGTGGTAAACCGATAAAGGTGTATGTGCCTGCTTTGACGCCGCGCAAATTCAATCCCTCGACGATAATCACCCCTGCGCCAAGTAAAGTGCGATGTGTGCGCGGTTCACTCGCTCCGTACGTTTCCACACTCAGATAATCCACGCCCACCAGTTTCACTTTACGCGCGACCAGCCACTCGGCGGCATCCCAAGCGATACCGACGTAGTCGGATTGAAAACCAGCGCGTTCCCACAATGCCGAACTGCGCGTCTTGAACAAAAGACGTTGCGTGCGCGCGGGAATGCGCGCGCGTTCCAAATCGCGCGCCGTGATCTCGCGTTCGATGCGCGTGAAATCCACGACGCGCGCGCGTCCGCACAACACGTTCAAATCGAGTTGGTCAATCGTTTTGCCGCCGGGCAAAAAGTGAATCGGCGGATCAAAGTGTGTGCCGGTGTGATTGCCCAGTGACAAGCGCGACACATTCGACCGACTCCCCTTGCCGATTTGTTTGAACGGCTCGATGACGACCGGTGGATCGCTGGGATAGGTGGGCATCGTCGGTGAAATCGGAACAGAAATATCGTAGATTTTCATTGTGACTCCTCCAAGACTTTGAACGGATTAAAGTCAGTGGTGTAATCGTAATAGTCTTCGTGCTCAGCGCGCTTGAGAAAATTTACCACTGCATAAGTCACTGGCGTTGCGAGCACTTCGTACACACACTTGAGCAACCATTCGGTCAGAGAAATGTTGATCATCACTTCGGGTGTGAGTGTGCCTGTGAACGCGATGAGTGTAAAGAGTGCGGTGTCGAAACCTTGCCCCACGAGCGTACTGCTGATCGTGCGCGACCACAGCCATTTGCCTTGTGTGATGATTTTCAGTTTGGCGAGAACGAACGAGTTGCTGAATTCACCTACCAGATACGCGATGAACGATGCGAGCAACAGGCGCGGCGCGTAGCCCAAGATTTGTTCGTAGGCGGCTTGTCCTTCCCAAAATGGCGCGGCGGGCAACCACGCGCCAATTTGAATCGCGATCACGGCGAGCAAGTTGCACGCAAAGCCCGTCCAAATCACTTGTCGCGAACGCGCATAACCGTACACTTCGGTCAGAATATCGCCAAAGATGTAACTGATCGGAAAAATAGTGATCGCCGCCGACATCACAATATCGCCAATCGCGACGATTTTGACGGTGATGATGTTGGAAATGATGAGGCAGGTCACAAAGACGCCGGTGACGATGCTCAGGTAACGATACCCTGATCTGGAACGATGCATTTGCTCTCTCTGAGAATCGAATTGGTTCACGCGAAACTGAATTATGGATAGGGGGCAGGAGCCGCAGTAACCAGTGGCAGTGTTTCGATTGGCACACCCAGTTCGGCGTACGCGGCAGAGATCCAACCGCGCGCGTTCGGATCGCGCGGCAAAATGATTTGCACCCAATCGTTGGCTGCATTGCGTCCAACGACTTGAACAGTATCACCACGATTCAAGCGATCCACAATCGCGGCGTTGGTGTTGGGCGCGGCGCGCACACGCAAACTATCGGCGCGAATCGTTGCCGTCACGGGGGGAGGAGGTTGAGTGGGTGGCGGGGCTGTGGGTTCGGGTGCTGCCACCACACGCGCGACGGGTGGCGTTGCGGTGGGACGTGGGCGCGTGGGGGTAGGCGAAAAGTTCGCAAGCAGGTTGGTGAGTTGGCAACTTAGTGTGCCCATTACTAGCAAAGCGAGAATCACGGATCGTTTCATTTGTTCATACGCTCGCGTAAGGCGCGGTAAGTGGAGCACGCTGGTCAAGTATACGGCGTTGTGCGCGTTCTTCCAACGGATAGTTGGTTATGATCAACTCAGTCAACTTGCCACGTCTCTCACCGTTACAATTGATTGCACGATTGGCTTGTACTTCGTCAATGATAAACTGTGACGATGTATACAATGCACGAATGGTGCTTACATTCGAATTCGATACCATGACATTCACATTCTGTTTGGTCAGTTCGATGCAGACATCGCGCAATCTTTTTTGATCTTCGACCGAAAATCCGTTGGCGTGATAGGATGTGAAATTAGACGTTGGTGAGAGAGGAACATAGGGAGGGTCAAAGTATACCAGATCGCCTGGCTGGGCGCGTTCCAATACAGTTTCAAAGGGTGCACAAATGATCTTGATATGACGCAACGCTTGAGAAACAGCATACAAATTTTCTTTATCACAATACTGTGGGGACTTGTATCTACCAAAAGGCACATTGAATTGTCCCTGTCTATTCACACGATACAAACCGTTGTAACCAGTCTTGTTCAGGTAAATCATCCGAGCCGCTCGTTGAGGCAAATCTAATTCAAACGGATTTTGGGCACGTAGCCGATAGTAAAAGTCTTTATCGTGTGGGAAACTACCTAGTAATCGAATAACATCGCTAACGTGATCCCGAATTGCAATGTAGGTATCAATCAGTTCCGCATTTATATCAGAAATGGTGGCATGATGAATTTTGCCTGCGCGATATAACTTGAAGAAAAACGCACCACCACCAACGAATGGCTCGTGATAGTTGATAAAGTAAGCAGGCATATGTTGCAAAAGTTCATCAACTAACTGTGTTTTTCCACCTGCCCATTTTAGAAACGGACGCGGAACCAGATTTTCTCCCATTCTGCTTCTCCATCCTCACAGCGAGAAGTACAAACGACACCACTCTTCGAGATCGTCAAACCATACTACCTTGCCTGTAGACATCAGATATCCTTGCATATTTTTTGAAAAACCCTCACCCTCAATAACGACAATCCCAGGAATGGGCCAGGATTCGATATCCTTAATGGTTGCCAATATTTTCTCTTCCGCCGTTCCGCCTTCGGCTTGAGTTTTACATTCTATTCCAAGTTTCTTTTTTGTTTCTGGATGGGTGTAGACGACATCAATGTGTCGTCTTGCTCCCCATAGGCGACGTGCAGCTTTCACCTCGGTGTCAACTTCCAGCCCCAGTTTCTTTCCGAGTTCGACGACTCGGCGTTTCAGGTCTTCACCTCGGCGTGGCGCTGTCCCTCTACCCACCATATTTCACTCCCGAGAAATGTGATAGTTTCCAATCTGCTGGAATTATATCCAGTTTTCGATTACGCGACTAGATCACCCTGCGCGCCTCTGAATTTCCTCCGCAAACGTCTGTGGATCCATCGGCGCGATGTATAATCGTTCGCCGTCGTACAGCGCGCCATCAATATCCACGACGTTGCCTTCGCCGTCGCGCACGATGGCGCGATGCGTCTGAACGCGCTGCACCGCGCGCGCGCCAATCACGTTGCGGACACGCATTCCCAGAAAGGTGACCTTGGGTTTATCGTTCACATAGACGGTGATTTTTGGCATCGTTTACTCCGTACTGCGTATTGCGTATAACGCCTCACGTCTCACGCCTCACGCATTACGGAATACGCAATACGCAATATGCATCACGCCTCACGCAATACTACCTCGCCTCCACAATCCGCCCTTCCACCTTGGGATTGACCGGCGAATTTTTGGTGACATACGCGGCAACAACATCCACCACAGGGTCACCGTAGATGAGGTTCGTACCTTCGCGGAAAGCGATTTGTCCATCACCGCCGTTGGCGAGGTAATCAATCGTCTGCACACGATACACTTTTTGCAAGTCTATCGGTTTGCCGCGAATGAGAATGTTGGAGACGCGACTGCCAGCCGGTTTGGAACAATCGTACGTGAACGACATTCCCGCGACTAACGTATTGACGCGCGGACACGAGACTGCCACTTCGAGTACCGCTTTGATGTGTTCGCCTTTCAAGTCCATCGCGACGAGCACATTATCGAACGGCAACATCTCGTACAACTGACCGTAGGTGATGGGACCTTTGGGAATGTCGGCGCGGATGCCCGCGTTGTTGTGCATCGCCACATCGGCGGGTGTGTCGCCGGCTTGATTTGCCCACAGCATTGCATCCACCACCAAGTTGCCCGACGGATATTCGCCGGTGCTACGTCCATCGGGCGTGTACGCGCGCACCAAGTCAATCAACGTTTCGCCGATGACCTTGCGCGTCGCCACGCGTCCTTCTTCGATCAGTTTGTTGAACATCTCGGCAATCTCTTTGGGTGTCTGCGCTTTGTTGCTCACAGCGGCGATTAGGAGGTTGCTCTTGGTGTAATCCGTGATCTTTTTGGTGGCGCGATCAATCGTCAACGCAAGTCGTCCGACGTTCTGTGCCTTACTGCCCGCTTGTACGATGATGGTATTACCAATGACTTTGGGCATACGCAATTCCGTGTGCGTGTGTCCACCGACGATAACATTGATGTCAGGCAACGCTTCGGCGATACGTTGATCTGCATCAAAACCCGCGTGCGAAAGCACGATGATCACATCGGCTTGGCGTTTCACTTCGGGGAGAATTTGTTTCAGTGCTTCGAGTTCGTCAACGAATTTGAACGCTTGCAACTCTTTGACCTTGCTACTGATGCTCGGTGTGCGTGTGTATCCAACTCCAATGATGCCAAAGCGCACACCTTCGATTTCCTTAACGATGTACGCCTTTGCCCACGCGGGCACCTTACCACTCGACGCTTCGACGATGTTCGCAATCAGAATCGGGAACTTGGCTTCGCGCGCGCGCGCTTGCGTGACCGCGACACCTTGATCGAAATCGTGATTACCGAGCGTCATTGCATCGTAGCCGATGCTATTCATCGCGGCGATGATCGTTTTGCCCTGATCGCGATTCGACGCAAACGTGCCCACCCACAAATCGCCTGTATCGAACAAAAGAACAGGTCCTTGCGCCTCTTGTTTCAGACGCGCAATCGTGCCCATCACATGCGGCAAACCGCCAAACTCGAACGTCACTCCATCGCTCATCTTGAGAATTTGACCTTCGAGATAACCATGCATATCGTTCGTGTGTAAAATCGTCACGGTCAAAGGACCGCTTGGCGTTGGAGTTGGCGCGGCACACGCCATCAAAAGTATCAAGTTGATAATGACAATGATCGCACCGATTCGTTTGAACATTTTTTCCTCCGCTAAAATATGACCGCTGTTCGTTTTCAGCCACACAGCAATAACATCCGCAGAAATTTCTTTGACCACTACTCGTCGTTCACTGCTCACTATCCACTTGCCATCGTACTATACCGCGTTTCGCAAATTCGTCAAATGGTTGTATACTTGGCCTGAGGTGAACAATGCCCGGTTTCGTTGGACACACGGTTGCCAACACCGCGCTCATCGTTGGTACAACTGTCGTGATGCGCGCGCAAAGTTGGTCGTGGCAAGATGTGATTGCGGTGAATGCGGGAATCGTCATCGCGACCTTTGTTCTTTCGCCCGATATGGATTTGTTCACAAGTAAATCTATGAAGGGCTGGGGCTGGTTGCGCTACTTTTGGTTACCCTATGCCAAACTGGCGCGCCATCGCGATCGTTTGCATTTTCCGATTGTTGGAACAATGGTGCGTTGGCTTTACGTTATGGCGATTCTTGCACTCTTGGTGATTCTCTTCCGCCTGTGGTTTCGGCACATCGGCTTGAGTGTTGACTTGGATTTTGCCGGCGATACTGAAGACATCATCTACAACGCGCTCTATCTTGCCGATGTGTTTTTGGGCGCGGTGTTGGCAGACACGTTGCACTATGTCCTCGATATTTTTTCGACGAAACTCAAACGCGTGATCCCGCGTCGCTATCGTGATCGCTATGACCGATACGCGCGCGCTCACGAAGAGCGTGAGCATCGTCTACCACGTTGGATTTCCACTGAGGAGCAAAGATGAAAGAAAAACTCGAAGAACTGAAAAAACGTTTAGCGGTAGTCAATGATTTGGAACGCGCGGCAGGTTTGTTGAGTTGGGATCAACAAACGTATATGCCGCCGCGCGGCGCCGCTGCGCGTGCCGAGCAACTCGCCACGTTGCAAAAACTCGCGCATGAACATTTCATCGCCGATGAAATCGGCGCGCTGTTGAACGACCTTGCTGATTACGCGGCGCAATTGCCGTACGATTCGGACGAGGCGAGTTTGATTCGCGTGACCAAGCGCGATTACGATCGCGCCAAGCGCGTGCCGCCCAAGTTAGTCGAAGAAATGGCGCGCGCGGCGTCACTCGCGTTCGAGGCGTGGCAACGCGCCAAAGCCGAATCGAATTTCAAATTGTTCCAGCCCCACCTCGAAAAGAACGTCGAGTTGCGCATCGAACTCGCAAATTGTTTGGGATACAAGGATCGCATCTACGACGCGCTGCTCGATCAGTACGAGCCGCAGATGACGACCGCGCAAGTGGAAGCGATTTTCGCGCCGCTCAAGCAAGACATCGTCGCGCTCGTTCAAGCCATCGCGCGCAAAAGCGATGCGGTGAACGATGCGGTGTTGCATCGCGAGTACGATGTGCACAAGCAATGGGAGTTTGGCGTTCAGGTTGCCAAGAGTTTGGGGTTGGATTTTGAACGTTCACGGCAAGACAAATCGCCGCATCCATTCACGATTAGTTTTTCAGTGAACGATGTGCGCATCACCACGCGCCTCAATCCCAAGTTTTTGCCCTCCGCGCTCTTTGGCACGATTCACGAAACGGGGCACGCGCTCTACGAATTAGGGTATCGCCCCGAATTGGAACGCACACCACTCGCGGGCGGTGCATCGCTTGGGGTGCACGAATCGCAATCGCGCTTGTGGGAAAACATCGTGGGGCGCAGTCGTGGTTTTTGGCAATTTTGGTTTCCGCGTTTGCGCGAAATGTTTCCCGAACAACTGGCGGATCAGACCCTCGAATCGTTTTACCGAGCGGTCAACAAAGTCGCACCGTCGTTCATCCGTGTCGAAGCCGATGAGGTGACGTACGGCTTGCACATTATGCTACGCTTTGAACTCGAAAATCTACTCGTCGAACGCAAGTTGCCCGTTGCCGATGTGCCCGACGCGTGGAATGCCAAGATGCAAGAGTATCTCGGCATTGTGCCGCCGAACGACGCGCTCGGTTGTTTGCAAGATGTGCATTGGTCGTACGGCGATTTGGGGTACTTTTCGACGTACTTGCTTGGTTCGATGTTCGCCGCGCAGTTGTACGCGCAAGCCGTGCGCGATGTGCCAACGATTCCCGAGCAAATCGCGCGCGGTGAGTTTGCCGATTTGCTCACGTGGTTGCGCGAGAAGGTACACACACACGGTCGCAAATTTACCCTCGATGAATTGGCGCGGCGTGTGACTGGCGAACCGTTGAACGCGCGCGCGTATGTGGCGTACCTGAAAACCAAGTTTGGTGAAATCTATGGAGTGTAGGACAAGTTTAAAACTTGTCCTACACCGATGCACCCAAATCTTCGATGTGACCCAGAATGCGCGCCCAATGCGTGCCGCGCCAATAGATGCGCGCGCACTGGGGACACTGTCGAAAACGCTCTTGGGTGTGAAACACGTACGGCGGCACCTTGCCGCGCGCATCGTCCTTGCTAATGTCTTGCAACACGCAATTGCACACCGCACAACGCGAGAACGCTTCGCGCGCGGTGAGGTGTAGCGTGTGAAACACCTGACGAATCTGCTCTTCCACTCGTTCCGATTCGATGAGGATCGCGCGTACGCCGCGTCGTCGCGTCAATTCTACATCGCGCGTTAGGAGCACGCGTTGTTCAAGGCGCGCGCGTCGTGCCAGTTCCGCATCGGTTGCATCGGCAAAGTAGAGCGTGTCATAGCCCAACAAGCGTAACCACGTCGCAAGGCGTCCCAGCATCGTATCGGCGAGGAATTTCACAAGGGCAATTATACCAACCTTTGGGAGAGTATCAAATGCCACTCACGCGAGCACAAGTGCAACACATTGCTGAACTTGCCAAGTTGAAACTGACGGAAGATGAAATCGCCCGAATGACTGAACAACTCTCGGCGATTCTCGACTATGCTGCACGCCTGCAAGAGTTGGACACGGAGGCGATTCCACCGACCGCGAGTGTCGTGCCCTTGCGCAATGTGATGCGTGAC
>JAOACU010000341.1 GCA_026417715.1 Anaerolineae bacterium
GGGTGAGAGAGCGAGTTCGGGGTTCAGAGTTCGGAATTCAGAGTTCGGAGTTCGGAATTCGGAATTCGGAGTTCGGAATTCAGAGTTCGGAGTTCGGAGTTCGGAATTCGGAGTTCGGAGTTCGGAATTCGCCCCTCGCCACTCGCAATTCGCCCCTCGCCACTCGCAATTCGCAATTCGCAACTCGCAACTCGCCACTCGCAATTCGCCCCTCGCCCCTCGCAATTTGCAATTCATTCTTGTTCGCGCTCTTCTTTTCACTACAGGCGTTGTCATCGTTTTACTACGCGTTTCTTGCTGGCTTTGCTGTTGTCCTCTACGTCCTCTGGTTTCTTTCCACGCAATACGCATTACGCACTACGCATCACGCTTCACGCAACACGCATTACACCTCACCGTCCCACTGCCCTACTGTCCCACTGTCCCACTGTCCAACTGCCCTACTACTCGCGCGCCTCACATTCGCCACCACGCTCATCGCGCTCTTCATCGTTCCATTCTTCGCGCCGTATCTCCAAGTTCAGCGTGAGATGGGTTTTGAACGCGCGGTGACCGAAAGTGAACCATTCAGCGCGTCGCTGAAGTTGTACACCGAAGTTTCGCCGCAAAATGTCTTGTACGGCAACTGGCTTGCACCGCGTCCACCGATTATGCTCGGCGGTTATCCGCTCGACAATTTGTTTCCGGGCATTCTTGCACTCGTACTCGCCAGCATTGGAATTTTGGCAAATCGTTACCACGAACGCTGGTTTTACTTGTTGCTTTTAACTTTTGCCTTTCTACTTTCGCTAGGTCCGCGCTTGTATCTTGCTCCCAACGTGCCCACTGACATCACCTTGCCATACCGCTGGCTCTACGACGCGTTCCCACTACTTCGCGCGCTGCGCGCGCCAGTCCGCTTTGACGCGCTCGTAATGTTTGCACTTGCCATCCTCGCTGGCTTTGGCGTTTCACGTTTCACGTTTCACGTTTCAGGTTTCACACCTCACGCCTCACGCTTCACGCTTCACACTTCACGCTCGACGCTCTCTCGCTCTCTCGCCTCACGTCTCACGTTTCACGTTTCAAGTTTCAAGTTTCAGGTTTTGCCTTTTCTTCTAACACTCCTCATCGCACTCGAATACCTCGCGCTTCCCGCCGCGCGCATTACGCCGATGCCAGTTGGTGATACGTTACCCGAGTACGTGCGTTGGTTGCGCGCGCAACCGCGCAGTGTGATTCTCGAATTGCCGATGATCGCCAGCGACCCGACAAAACCACTCGACCTGACGACACAATATCTTTCGACGTATCACTGGCACACCACGCCCGATGGCTATAGCGGATTCAACCCACCGCGACGTGGTGAAATCGCGTACGAAATGCAATGGTTTCCATCCGAACGCGCGCTCGCACTGTTGCACGCGCTCGATGTGCAATACGTGGTGTATCACAAGCCACCTAGCCCGTATCCAGTGGATTGGTGGGTGGACGATTTGGAATTCATCCAGCAATGGGGCAATGACTATTTCTATCGTGTGCGCACACGTCCACGCGACAATCGTCTAGAGGCGCGCGTGTTTCTACCGCAACCCGCCGCGCCGAATCACGATTACATCGCCTACGTCATCATCCACAATCGTGGTGCGCGCAGTTTCGCCATCAAGCCCAACGAATCGTTGCGCGTCCTTGCGCGCTGGAACGATGCCGCGCCGATCGAAGTGAAAGCGACGATGCCACTCGTCACATCGAGCGTTTCGATTGTGCCGATTCGTTTGCGCGCGCCGGCGCAGGTGGGGATGCATCGTTTGAGATTGGAGACTTGCCCTGAGCAACGTCGAAGGGTTGGAGAGTGGAGATTGGAAGGTGAAGTGTCGGTGGTGAATGATGAGCCAGCGCGCGTGGTCGTGCTTCCCGCGCGCGTGACGCTTGCCGCGCCGCTTGCATCGAGTTACGCGCCCGGCGACACGGTGAACATCGCCTTGCTGTGGCACGCGCTCAACAAGATTGATGCGTACTACAGCGCATCCGTACGCATCGTTGACGCGCAGGGTAACAAAATCGTCGCGCAGGATCGTCAGCCGAGTGTACCTACGCTTCTGTGGCGCCCTAATTCTCACATTCCCGATCGCTTTGAACTCACTTTGCCAGACGATTTGCCGCGCGGCGAATACACAATTCAGGTGAAAATGTATCAGGCGGATCAAGGTGTGGACGCGCTGCTCTTCGATGCAGACGATAACCTCGTGGAACAAATCGTCATCGCGCGCTTGGTGGTTCGCTAAGCAACGCGCGCTTTTGCCAATCCTGCGTTTTGCGATTATAATTGCGTGCAGATTCAAATGCGAGGTACGAAAACGATGGTTGGACTGACTCGCCGAATGACCGTTCTTTTGGCGATTACCTTGTTTGCACTTGTGGCTTGCGAAGCCGAAATGGCGACGCCCACGCCGCGTCCTACCTGGACGCCGCGCGCTAACACACCTACGGCTACAGTTGCAAGCGAAACGCGCGCGCCAATCACAAGTGGTAACAATGCCACCGCGCAACCTGTCATCGCAAGCACACCGTTGCCGTTGACACCGATGAATGTGCAACCACTGATTCCGAGTGTCGTGCCGACGGCTCAAGCCACGAGTGCCGCGAGCGCGCCGCGCGCAGCCGCGCCGCTGTCACCCGTCGAAGCCGCGCAACCTTTCCTGCCCAAGTTTGGACCGTTCCCACCAGTGCCGATTCCAAATCGTCCTGCCAACATCAATCCACTCACGGGACTCACTGCCGATCCTGCCAAGTTGCAACGTCGTCCGATTGTTGCGCGCATCGGCAACGAACAGACGGTACGTACGAATCATTGGCACGCGGGATTGAGTCAAGCCGATTTGGTCTTTGAAGAATTGGTGGACATACTGAACAACGCGTATGCCAACACACGTTTCAGCGCCGTATTCCTGAGCCAAGACGCGCCACTCATTGGTCCAATTCGCAGTGGACGCATCGTCAACTTTCAGATGGTACCGATGCTCGATGGCGCGCTCGTTTTTTCGGGTGGCAGTAATGGAACGCGCTGGTTGTTCGAGCAAACGCCGATGATCAACCTTGATGAGTATTACAATCAGCCCGCGTATTGCTACGACAAGACGCGCGGTTATCAAGGACGTTTGCTCACCTCAGGTCCGCGCATTCGCGAATACTTGCAACAAAAAGGTTGGGAAACTGCTGTGCCGCTCTACGGCTTTAACTTCTCCGATCAAGCAC
>JAOACU010000342.1 GCA_026417715.1 Anaerolineae bacterium
GCATACTCGCGCGTCCAACCGCGTGCCCGATGCTACCTTCGAGCGGAATCATCAACGCGGTCCACAAGAAATTCGTGAACCCTTCCACGCGTTCGCCAGGGTTGAAGACGAGCCCGTGTCCACGTAGCGCGTTCTGCGCGTATCGAAACGAGATGTACGCGTCATCCACCGCATCGGTGCCAAGCGCGACAAAGTAAAAGAGCGCGTGCGCGGCAAAAAACGCAATAAGCAATACGCAATATGCAGTATGCCAGCGTAGATGTTTCATTCTTGTTCGAGCAGTCCTGACATTCGTAAGATTTCGTCTGCCCAACGTCGCGCTTGTTCAGCGAGTTGTTGACGTTGAGCAGGATCGTGTTGGACGTGATGCCATTGCCAGTACCATCGCGTCAAACCGCGTTGAATGTCCACCAGACGCGCGGCATCCTCCACGCGTTCGGGTAGCAGGGCAGGGACAGACCATTCGACGAACGCGCGGCTCTCATCGAGCAAACTAGCGATAGACGCTACAACCGATGTTTCAGCGATAGATGCTACGCGCGCGAGATTGGTGGCTAGTCCGCCAAGACGAATCGGAATTGGTTGGCTTACGTAGCGTATCTGGCGAGTTGCAGGAATCACGATCAATTATCCTTCAAAAATCGAACGGACAATTTCTTCGATGCGTGCACACAACGCAGGGTCTTGAATCGTCATCGTGCGATTGTTCTGTCGTGGACGAATGTTGATCAATGCCTCAAAGCGTACCAACTTTTCTTCAGGATACCAATCGGCACCCCAAATATCTTCTTGACGGCTACCGTTCTCGAGCAGAACTTGTTCACAGTCCGCGTGCCATTCACCGCCACCCGCAACGATACCGCGTTCAACGTCCACCGCGAGTTTGATGTACGTTCCAAGTTCTTCCAGCATCTCGGCAATTTGCTCTGGCGTGGCGCGTTCGCGCAAGAGGTGAATCTTCACAACAATCGCTCCTGACCTGCATCGGGATACTTGATACCGAGATGCTCGTACGCGCGACGCGTTGCGACGCGTCCGCGCGGTGTGCGATCCAAAAAGCCGAGTTGCAATAGATACGGCTCGTACACGTCCATAATCGTATCCGCTTCTTCGCTGATGGACGCGGCAATCGTTTCCAAGCCGACGGGTCCGCCATCGAACTTTTCGATGATGGTGCGCAAAACCTTGCGATCAATCTCGTCCAAACCGAGCGCGTCTACTTCGAGCATTGCCAATGCCGCGCGCGCGACTTGTGCTGTAATCGTGCCATCGGCGCGCACCTGCGCGTAATCACGCACGCGCCGCAACAAACGATTCGCCACGCGCGGCGTGCCGCGCGCGCGCGATGCGATTTCGGTGACACCACCGTCGTCAATCGGTACGCCCAAGATGCTGGCAGAGCGGCGCACGATCGTTTCCATCGCCGCGAGGTCGTAGTAATCCAAACGATAGATTGCGCCAAAGCGATCGCGCAACGGCGCGGACATCATCGCATAGCGCGTTGTCGCGCCGATTAACGTGAAACGCGGTAGTTTCAAACGCAAACTGCGCGCGCTCGGTCCCTTGCCGATGATGAGGTCGAGTTGAAAATCTTCCATCGCGGGATACAACACTTCTTCGACCGCGCGCGAGAGACGATGCACTTCGTCAATGAACAACACATCGCCCGCGCGCAAGTTCGTCAGAATCGCGGCAAGATCGCCAGGGCGTTCGATGGCAGGACCCGAAGTCGTTTTGATTGCCACGTGCATTTCGTTCGCGATGATGTTCGCCAGCGTTGTCTTGCCCAAGCCCGGCGGACCGTAGAGCAAGACGTGATCAATCGCTTCGTTGCGCGCTTGCGCGGCTTGGAGCAGAATCGCCAAGTTCTGTTTGATCTTGTCCTGACCAATGTACTCTGCCAATCGCTTGGGACGTAGCGAAAGTTCAAACGTGCTTTCGTCTTCAGTTGGTTTGGGAGAAACGAGGCGAGTGGTCATGTAAAGTGTTCAGTATTCAGTGTTCAGTGAGGTGATTATACCAAAAATCACACAGGGTCACAACCTTGACAGCGGCGCGCAATCGTGTTAGAATCGCCGCAACTGAACACCACAAAGACGATGACAGAGCCAAGTACGCGTTCGTGTGCTCACAGAGAGTTGCCGGTTGGTGCAAGGCAATGACGACACACGCGGAAATCCACTCTCGAGTCGGGGATGATGAATCCAACCGGTCGCGCCGTTATCGCGTCGAGATGTTGTGTATTACGTATTGCGTATCACGTATTTCGTACGCAGTATGCAATACGCAACAAACAAGGTGGCACCGCGAATCCCTTTCGCCCTTGAGGTGGAAGGGAATTTTTGTTTTTGACCGAAGACCGATGACGAACGACGGAGAACGAATTCGGTCCTCCGTCATCGGTCTTCGGTCAGAATACAAGGAGGCATAATGTTCGATCTTCGACTTATCCGTGAACAACCCGACCGAGTGCGCGAAATGTTGCGCGCGCGCGGCGATGATGTGACGCGCGTGGATGCGATTCTCACTACCGATGAAGAGCGTCGCACCACATTGGCGCAACTCGAAGCGTTGCGTAATCAGCGCAACACACTCTCCAAAGAAATTGGGCGAATGCAGGACGATGCCGCGCGCGAAGCGAAAAAAGCACAGGTGCGCGAAATCAACGTGCAGATTGATGGACTGGAAGCGCGCGTGAATGAAATCGAGACGCGCCTCAACGATTTACTCGCAGTGATGCCGAATCTGCCCGCCGACGATGTGCCGCTGGGCAAGGACGAGAACGACAATGTGATCGTCAAAACCATTGGGCAACCGCGCGAATTCGATTTTACGCCCGTGCCGCATTGGGATTTGGGACCCGCGCTCGGCATCATTGACTTTGAACGCGGCATCAAACTCGCGGGCTCGCGCTTTTACGTGCTGAACGGCGCGGGTGCGCGCTTGCAACGCGCGCTGATTCAATGGATGCTCGATGTGCATCTCGCGCAAGGGTATCGCGAAGTGTATCTGCCGTTTATGGTGAAAGAGCAAATTGTGTTTGGCGCGGGACAACTGCCCAAGTTTCGCGACAATCTCTATCACGATGTCGAACGCGATGCGTGGATGGTGCCCACCGCCGAAATCCCGCTCACGGGTTTGCACGCCGACGAAATTCTCGATGCTAAAGATTTGCCGATTCATTACGTTGCCTACACGCCTTGCTTTCGTAAAGAGGC
>JAOACU010000343.1 GCA_026417715.1 Anaerolineae bacterium
GTTCAGACCTCACAGGTCTCCGAGACCTGTGAGGTCTGGAAACCTCTTTCTACCCAAGAGCGAACGAATAAACGAACGTGGGCATTCGTTTATTCGTTGTCCATTCGTTGACGCGAACCTCCACTAGCGGTTGTCGCTTTGCATATGGCAATTTTTGTACTTTTTGCCACTCCCACACCAGCACGGATCATTGCGTCCGAGTTTTTGTCCTACGGGTGGACGACTACCGACGGCTGACCGCTGACCACCACTTGACCGCTGACTGCCGACCGTTGATGACTGACTACCAACCGCTGACCGCTGACCGCTGACCGCTGAGGGCTGTTCCCTGACTTTGGGCGCCTGACTCACAACGGCGGTCGTTGGTCGTCGGTCGTCGGTCGTAGCGGCAATCGCCTGCCGCGCCTCCCGATCGCGCGCCGCACTCTCCAAACGCGTCAAACCGCGATATTGGTACGTGAACAAGTACGTGACCACTTGCGAACGAATGCGCGCATACAAATCTTGGAACATTGCAAACGCGCGCCGCTTGTACTCGACGAGTGGATCGCGTTGCCCAAACGCTTGCAAGCCGATGCCTTCGCGCAACGCTTCGATCGCCGTGAGATAATCCACCCATTGCACCGAGACGATAGTCAACATCAACTCGCGCAACAAATCGTTGAACGCCTCCACGCCACCGCGCAAGGGCACGAGTTGCTCCAGCGATTGATTCCAGTACTCGACAATTTCCTCGCGCAGTTTTTCACGATCACTTGGCACGTAGGTTGCCGCCAGATGCACCCAAGGGAAACGCGGCACCAACACCTCAAAACGCCGATGCGTGCGCGTATCGAACAGCGTTTGGCGCGTGTGCGAGAGCATAAACAAGTGAAACGCGAGACGCGTCCCCTGCCAATCCTCGGCGGACTTGAAGTGCCCACCGATCTCGCGCTCGATCTCCGCGAGATGCTTGTTGGCTTGCTTGGTGTACGCTTCTTCGAGCGCGGTAGCAAGGTCATCGCGGAGCGCGTCGAAATTCAAACTGCCGTTTGGCTCCCAACGAAACTCGAACGCTTGATTCGCGCGCTTTGCCACGCGTCGCGCAATCTGATCCACTTGCCGCGCATCGAACGCGCGTCGCACCGCATCGAGAATCGCGCGCTCGTTGAGTTCACGTTCGGCAGGCGCGCTCAGTTGCATCCCAACCGCTTGGCTGACGATTTGCGTCGCCGTGCGCGCATCGAGCGCGCGTTGCTGTTCCTCTGCTTCTTGGCGCAAAGTCGTCAGCGTGTTCTTCGCCAAGTCTTCGAGTTCGTCCCACTTGGCGCGATATTCCGACTCGAATTGCTGGACGACTTCGGGCACGATCACATGCACCAAAAAATCGCGATGCAGTTCCATCGCGCGTTGTGCCGCGTCCAAAACTTTTTGCGCGTTAGGCGATTCGCCGAGCGCGCGCATCACCAGCGCGAGCGAGTAGGGGGGCCACAAATCGTTTTCGGCGCGCGCAAAACCGGGCATCATCGCATCGAGATAGGTGAGCAAGCGCGCGTCAGAATGATCGCCATCTTTGTTCTCGGCAAGAATACGCGCAATTTCTTCCTCGAACCAACTGCGCACATCGTCACGCAAATCGGCTTTGGTCAGAATGCGATAGCGTTGTCCGTAGATGATTTCGCGCTGTTTGTTCAACACGTCGTCGTATTCGAGCAAGTGCTTGCGAATGTCAAAGTTGTAACTCTCCATCTTGATTTGCGCTTGCTCGATCGCTTTGGTGACCCAATCGTGTTCAATCGGAATGTCTTCGATCCACACGCGATCCATCAACCCCTTGCCGCCCATTCGCCGCATAATTTCGTCTTCGAGCGATACGTAAAAACGCGACGAACCAGGATCACCTTGACGCCCCGAACGACCGCGCAATTGATTGTCAATGCGGCGCGCCTCGTGACGTTCCGTGCCGATGACGCGCAAGCCACCGAGTTCGCGCACTTTGGCGCGCTCGAACATATATCGCTTGAAACGTTCGACGTGCTCCTTGTCGAGTTCGTAATCTTGTGGCGGAATTTTTTCGAGCGCCTCCGCGATTTGATCGAAGGTGAGATTGTACGGGTCAATCCCGTGTCGCCGCAAGACGCGCCCTAACTGATTCAGTGTTTCCTCGCGCAGTTCGCCACCGAGTTTGATGTCCACACCGCGCCCTGCCATATTCGTCGCTACGGTGACAGCGTGTAATTCACCGGCGCGCGCGATAATGCCCGCTTCTTTTTCGTGTTCCTTCGCGTTCAAGACCGAGTGCGGAATGCCTTCGCGCAAAATTTTCGCGATGTGCTCAATGTTTTCGATGCCAAAGATTTCGCGCGTGGTGTCCGCGTTTTCAGGCGCGAGCGGATCCGCGTTGACGCCGAGTTTCTTGGCGAGGCGCGCGACATCGTCCGCGCGCAAAAAAAGTCGTTTGACGATAATGTCCATATCCGCTGCGCGCACACGATACTCGTCGCGCACCTCCTCGACATCGCCGAGCGAATCAATCAGCGCGCGATTGACGTTGTTGAGTTCATCGCGCGAGAGGCGCAAATCGTTGTACACCGCAACGGCAAGTTCGAGTGGCAAACCAAAGCGCGGCGCGATCTTGGTCAAGTCGTCGGGATGCGCGGCGATTTCGTCACACAGCGCGCGCGCGGCGTCGAGTCGCAAGCCCCGCTCTTCGAGGCGCGCGGCAAAGCGCAAATCGCGTTCGTGGAGCGCGGCGAGTTCTTTTTCGCTCAACTTGGTTTGTGTTGCGCGCTTGCTGGCTTGCTTGGCACGTAACAAATCGCGCACTGGCATTTTGCGCGCGGCATCGGCGACCGCGTCCAAATCGTAGTCGTGGAACAGACGTGATGACAGCGCCTCTTCAAAATTTTCGGGTGGCTCGTCGAGCGAACGCGACAGAATCAGTTTGAGCGTGGTACGTTGTTTGTCACTTAAATCGTCGCGCGTTTCGATGAGATACTGCAAGAGTTTAGCCCGTGCAAACAAATCGAGTTTGTCGGCACTAAAGCGTTTGCTTAATCGTTCCGACTGTTCGACCGACGTTGTGCCTAACAAAAGCGGCTGACCGCGCGTGTAGGTTTGCGCGACTTCAATTGTGACCGCGCGCCATTTGGCTTCTTCGTTGCGATACACCTGATCAGGTTGGTCCACGCGAATCATTGGCTTGTTCGTCGGAATGACGACGACGCTCAAGCCGTA
>JAOACU010000344.1 GCA_026417715.1 Anaerolineae bacterium
GACAGGTACGGATTGTCGTTGCCAACGAAGACGGAAATCTTGAACTCGTTGTTGATGCCCAAGCGATGAATCAAATAGCCGATGAGAATCGTCCCCGCGTTGATGTTGAGCACTTGGTAGATGCCATAGTTGGTGTAATAGTACAGAAACTCATCGAGCCATTTGAGCGCGTACTCGTTCGGTTGACCAATGCCGCCGAAATAGCCGGTGATCGTATCGGGTCCGCCGAGATGCACGTTCGAACCATCCGTGCCTTTGGTGTCGAGTGTGTCCACGTACGATGCACCAATCGCTTGCATCGCTGCCATTCCCGCGAGTAAATCGCCTTGATCCTGTTCCGATTCTTTCATATACCGCACGCGGATAAATCGCCCTGGCATCAGTTCGCGTTTTTCGATTGCCTGCTTGGCTTCGGCGATGAGCCAAGGAAAGTACTGGAACGCGCTGATTTCGAGCGTGACAGCGTACGCGTTCTTGAATTTCATCGTAGCGGCTTTGTCGCCCAGCACCTTGCGCCGATAATCGGCGATGCTGATGAACGCGCCGCGATCGCGTTGTTCGATGAGCCATTCCAAATCGGCAAGGTACGGCGAGCGCATATCGCGCAAGCGATTCATCAGATTCGGAAGTTTGCGCGCCTCTTCCGATTTGCGATTGATTTCGTCAATCGTACCGTACTTGGCGATGACCTTCATCACATCGTTGACGAGTTTGTTCTTCGGGTCGAGCAAAAAGTCATTGACCGCCGCGAGATTGCGCGCGGGAATTTTCAATCGTCGTCGTAGTTTGTCGTTCATAAGTTCCTCCCAACGTAATACGCAATACGCAATATTTCGTATTGCGTATTACGTATCACGTGCTACTCCCCCAACATCTTTTTCAGTTCGGCAAACTCCTCATCCTTGATCCCAAACCAATTTTCCGGTTGCGGGAATTGTTTGCTCGTCACTTCGGCGACGTACTGCTTCAAACCATCGGCAATCACTTTGCCGGCATCACCAAACACTTTTGCCATCTTGGGTTTGAAGCGCGGATACAATCCGAACATGTCGTGGAAGATGAGGAGTTGTCCGTGCGCGTGCGGACCCGAACCGTGGGAGATGATCGGAATGCTGGAACGTTTGGTGATGAGTTCGCAGACGCGGTCGGGCACCATTTCGAGTAGGATCGCAAAACAGCCGGCGTCTTCGAGGGCTTTGGCATCGTCAATGATTTTCTTGGCTTGCGCCGCGCCGCGTCCTTGCACCTTGTAGCCACCGAGCGCGGACACACTTTGCGGCGTGAGACCCAAGTGCCCCATACACGGAATTCCGCATTTCACAATCGCCGCGACGCGGTCTGCCATTTCGACACCACCTTCGAGTTTCACCGCGTCGCACGCGCCTTCTGCCATAAAGCGTCCCGCGTTGCGAATCGCCGCTTCCACCGATGGTTGGTATGTCATATACGGCATATCACCGATGAGCCACGCGTTCGGCGTGCCGCGTCGCACCGCTTGCACATGCGGTATCATCATCTCCATCGTCACGGGCAAGGTCGTGTCGAAACCCAGAATCGTCATTCCGAGCGAATCGCCGACGAGCACAATGTCCACGCCGGCTTGTTCGACGAGGTACGCCATCGGATAATCGTAGCACGTGATCATCGTGATTGGCTCGCCACGTCGCATCTTGTCGTAGAGATAACCCAGTGTCACTTTTTGTCGTTTGGTTTCCGTCATTCGATTCCTCCTTGAATCTTACTGCCACGAAGGACACGAAGAGCACGAAGAAAAATTCGTGTTCTTTCGTGCCCTTCGTGGATTCCTCACAACGCTTCTGCTACCAACTCGGCGATGTCTTTGCGCGCAATTTTTTCGTCCACTTCTAACGCCTTTGCACCATCATCGAGCATCGTCATACAGAACGGACACGCGGACGCGACGATTTGCGCGTTCACCGCGACGACCTCTTCCATACGCGTGTTATTGATGCGTTTGCCGGTGTTTTCCTCCAACCACATTCGTCCGCCGCCACCACCACAGCACAGACCGTTCGCGCGCGAGCGCGGCATTTCAACTAATTGGAGATTGGAGATTAGAGATTGAAGAATTTGACGTTGCGGTTCGTAGATGTTGTTGTAACGACCAAGATAGCATGAATCGTGATAGGTGATGCGTGAGGCGTGAATCGGCTTGGGCGTGATGCGTTTTTGCGCGATCAACTCGGCAATCAATTGCGTGTGATGCACCACCTCGAACTTGCCATCGAATTGCGGGTACTCGTTCTTGATGGTGTTGTAACAGTGCGGACAAATGGTGACGATGCGTTTGAATTTGTACTGCTTGAGCGATTCGATGATTTCCATCGTCGCCATTTGATACAAGTACTCGTTGCCGAGTCGCCGCGCCGATTCGCAGTTGCAACGTTCTTCTTGCATCACCGCGAATTTCATCCCCGCCGCCTGCATCACCTTGACGAATGCTTTGGCGATTTTCTGCGCGCGCACATCGTACGCGCCCGCGCAACCGACCCAGAACAGCGCATCGTACTCTTCATCGGGATCAGCAAAAGGCACATCGAGTCCTTGCATCCACTTGTGGCGATCCGCCTTAGGTAACCCATACGGATTCCCCTGCCGCTCCATCGAATCCATCGTCTTGTTCGATGGTGGTTGTGGCGCGCCTTCGCTCAACGTGAGATAGCGGCGAAACTCGATGATCGTGCCGAGTTGATCAATCGCGACGGGACACGCGTTCACGCAACCCATACACGTTGTGCAATCCCACAACTCTTGCGCGTCAATCACCTCGCCGTGAATCGCGTCTTGTGCTTTGCCGTGCGACACTTCGAACATCTTGACGATGATGTTTTTCGGCGAAAGGGCTTTGCCAGTCAGCGCGGCAGGACAAGCGTCTTGGCATCGTCCGCAACGCGTGCACGCATCGAAATCCATCAATTGCTTCCAAGAAAATTCTTCCAGTTTGCTGATGCCGAACGTTTCTTGGTTTTCGATGTCGGCGATTTTTGGAATCGCGCCTGCAGGTTCGAGTTTCTTGAAAAAGACGTTGAGCGAAGAGACGACCAAGTGGCCCATCTTGGTGTACGGCACAGCCGCCGCCGCCGTAAGCGCGACCGTCATATGCAAGACCCACGTGGTCACATGCAAAGTCTTGAGCACGCCCAAATCAACGCCAGTCAAAAGTTGGGAGAGGGGCCAGGCGACGACCGAGC
>JAOACU010000345.1 GCA_026417715.1 Anaerolineae bacterium
AGATTGCCAAGTATCGCGCGGCGCGACGCATCTGGGCGCGTTGGATGCGCGAGACGATGGGCGCGCAAAATCCGCGCAGTTGGCTGATGCGCTTTCACACGCAAACCGCCGGCGTCTCGCTCACCGCGCAACAACCGATGAACAACGTGATTCGCGTCGCGATTCAAGCGCTCGCCGCTGTGCTGGGCGGCACACAATCGCTCCACACCAACTCGCTCGACGAAGCGTGGGCACTGCCGAGCGAAAGCGCGGTGACGATTGCACTCCGCACGCAACAAATCATCGCGCACGAATCGGGTGTGACGAACACCGTTGACCCGCTTGGCGGATCGTACTTTGTCGAAGCGCTCACGAATCGGCTAGAGCGCGAGGCGTACGCGTATTTCGACAAGATCGAACAACTCGGTGGCGTGTTGCCTGCCATCGAAAAAGGATTCTTCCAACGTGAGATTGCGGAGAGCGCGGCGCGCTATCAAGCCGAAATCGAAAAGAAAGAGCGTATCATCGTCGGCGTGAACGATTACGTCGTGGAGGAAGATTTGCGCGTGCCGCTACTGCGCGTGGACGAAGCCGGCGCACAACGCCAAATCGCGCGCCTGCAAAAGATTCGCCGCGAACGCGATAACGTCAAGGTCGGCGCGTGTCTCGATGCGATTCGTGACGCGGCGAAACGCGAGAACGTCAACCTGATGCCGTTGTTCATCGAAGCGGTGAAGGCATACGCCACGCTGGGCGAAATTATGGACGTGTTGCGCGGCGTGTGGGGTGAATACAAGGAACCGGTAATCGTGTAGGGGCGAAGCATTTTTGGTTTGCGCGCAAACCAAAAATGCTTCGCCCCTACCAACGGGGAATCAAATGTCGAATCACGCATCGCATATCGTTCGCCTATCGCAATTTGCCGAAGGCGCGGACACGTTTCGCGTCGAATTGTCGGTGGATGGCGCGGCACCAGTGCGCACGCCATCGTTCAAGGTAGATTTCACACCGCAAGACGCTGAAGACCTGCGGTGGTATCTCGAAGATTACTTGGCATTCCCACTCGATCCCGCGCCCGCGCAAGCCGCGCGCATCGAAGCGCGAATGCGCGAGATTGGCGTCACGCTCTTCCGCAACGTCTTTGAATCGAGCGAAGCGATGCGCCGCGCGTGGGCGCGCCTGCCCGATTTGAACGACACGCGCATCGAAATCGTCGCCGAAGTGCAACACGCCACCGCGATTCCTTGGGAATTGTTGCGCGATCCCGTCACGGACAAGGTGCTATCGGTGCACGCGCGCGCATTCGTCCGCACCGCATCGAATCCAGCGGAGCCCTCACCCCATCCCTCTCCCTTTCAGGGCGAGGGAACAAGGGTGAGGGTCCTCCTCGTCATTTGTCGTCCGCGCGCGGGCGATGATGTGCCGTTCCGTTCCATCGCTAGTCGCATCGTCAAGACGTTGAGCGACGAGGCGCGTGAATTTGTGCAACTCGATGTGTTGCGTCCGCCGACGTTCGAGCAGTTGAGCAAGGTGTTGCATCAAGCCAAAGCGCGCGGACAACCGTACCACATCGTTCATTTCGACGGACACGGCGTTTACGAGGAAGTGAGTCGCCTTGCCGATTGGCTCAAAAGATTGAGTCCGCTGATTCTTGGCGCGGGCGGCAAGCACGGTTTCTTGGTGTTCGAGAATCCGCTGAACAAAGACAATGTGCAATACGTGGACGGCGCGACGCTGGGCAAGGTGCTGACCGATAACGATGTGCCCGTCCTCATCCTGAACGCGTGTCGTTCCGCGTTTGCCGATCCGCCGCAACAACCGCTCGACGCAAGTCAGGTCGGCGATGTGGGTGAGCAAGTGCGCGCGTTCGGTTCGTTGGCGCAAGCGGTCGCGAACGCGGGCGTCGCAGGCATCGTCGCAATGCGCTACACGCTCTACGTCGAGACCGCGCGGAAATTCATCGCCGATCTCTACGCCGCGCTCGCGCAAGGACAATCGTTGGGCGAAGCGGTGACGTTCGGGCGCAAACAGTTGGCGCTCGATCCGCAGCGCGAAATCGCATTCAAACCCATCGCCTTGCAAGATTGGTGCGTGCCGATTGTGTACGAGACGACGCCGATTGAATTGTTTCCGCGTATGGGCGGGGTGACCCCGCCCCTACGGATCGTGATTGATCCGAACCTGAAACCCGAAACATCGAACCTTGACCGCAACCTGCCGCCGCGTCCCGATGTTGGTTTCTTTGGACGCGATGAAACGCTCCTCGCGCTCGACCGCGCGTTCGACCCTTCGCCGGGCTCAGGGCAGGTTCATAACATCGTCTTGTTGCACGGGTTCGCGGGAAGTGGCAAGACGACGACCGCCGCCGAGTTTGCGCGCTGGTACGCGCTGACGGGCGGCGTGCAGGGACCGATTTTCTTTTCGTCGTTCGAGCATCGCAAGACGCTGACCGACGCACTGAACGAAACGATTGGACGCGCCTTCGACGATGCACTGGAACGAATCGGCATTCATTGGCTCACGCTGGACGATGCGCAAAGGCGCGCCGTCGCGCTCGAGGTGATGCGCCAAGTGCCGATGCTGTGGATTTGGGACAATGTGGAACCGATTGCGGGATTCCCCGAAGGCACTCCCTCGTTGTGGAGCGACGCGGAGCAAGACGAACTGAGACGATTCTTGAGCGATGCGCGCGAGACCCAAGCGAAATTCCTGCTCACCTCGCGACGCGACGAGCGGAAATGGCTGGGCGATTTGCCGCGCCGCATCGCCATTCCGCCGATGCCGATGCAAGAGCGCGTGCAGTTGGCGCGCGCCCTCGCCGAAAAATTCGGACGCCGCCTCACCGACGTGGAAGATTGGCGACCACTGTTGCAATTCACGCAAGGCAATCCGTTGACGATTACGGTGGTGGTGGGCGCGGCGTTACGGCTCGTTGAGGAATCGAGATTAGACCCTTCGACTCCGCTCAGGGCAAGGATTAGAGATTTTGTGGAACGCTTGCGCGCGGGCGAAGCCGCGTTCGAGGACGAGGTGAGTCAAGGACGGAGCAAATCGCTGGGCGCATCGCTCAGTTACGGCTTTGCGCACGCGTTCAACGAAACCGAACGCAAGCAACTTGCACTCTTGCATCTCTTTCAGGGGTTTGTGGATGTTGATGCGTTAGTCCTGATGGGAACTGACAAAGCCGATTGGGGGTTGCCTGAATTGCGACCGCCGACCCTTCG
>JAOACU010000346.1 GCA_026417715.1 Anaerolineae bacterium
CTTGTGCGCTCCCTTCCATTTCGTTCCAAAGCGCGTACGGCGCCTCGAGTCCAATGGCGCGAAATCCTTGCACGATTTTTTCACAGCGTGCGAGCGCGGCTTCATAATCTTTTTCAGCATCGGTTGCCTTACCCATCGCCAAACGTGCAATCGCGATGTTGAAAGCCGGTCCACACACTTTGGAATTTAAATTCAGCGATTTCTGGCTTGCCTGAATAGACTTGGCATACTCGCCAATCAGGTAATAGCCCCATCCCAAATTCCAAAAGACGCTGTAATTGTCATTGTCAAGACGACTCGCGGCTTCTAAATCTTGAATCGCGCGTCGATTGTCTGGGGGTCTGGTGTTAAAGTATGCCGATCCGCGCCGCGCCAGTGCATTGGCGTAATCAGGATAAAGTTGAATGGCTTGAGTATAGGCGCGAATTGCCTCATCGTATTGCCCTTGCCACGCGTAGCCATACCCTTGGGCATAGCGTTGTAGCGCGACATCGGGAATGTTCGGAATGGGTGACAAGGTATTCAGTAGCACCGCCCCAGATACGATGGTAGCCAACGTCAACCCGACCATCAGAAAGAGCCAGCGCACACAACCGCCAATCAGAGATGCCAGAGCCAGCAGAAACAAGACGACGGCAAAGACGACGAGCGCGGCTTTGTAATTATCCCCTTTGTTGTTCCAAGCCTCGGCAATGTTTGCTGCTGCTTCGCTTCTTTCGCTGAGGAGTGTCGTTGTGATGACCCAGGTATCCGCGTCGTAACGATCGAACTGGGTTGACTTGCGCCAGCCGCGCTCATCAAAAGTGGTGTAAGGTGGCGCAAGGAGTGGCGATTCTTTGGCAATCGTCTGCGCGGCAGTGATAAATGCACCGGATTCGAGCAAGCGGTTTTTATATTTGAGACTGTTGGCTTGGTCCAGCAATTCATCGTACTCGCGGACAAGGTGCTTGGCGAAAGTCGTTTCCAACATTCCACGTGTACGTTGGGCTGTCGAAGCCGTTGCATTTTCCCGCGAATAACGAGAGTAGGTGACTCTTTGCGTGGAGGCATAATCCTCCAAGAACGAGGTGGCAGTCACCAACAAGGTAATGAACGCGATCAGAATGCCCAGCCACTGTTTGGCGTGATCTTCCTTGACTGGTTTTTCCGGCGCGGTGTTCACGGAAGCGTCAGCCATTCAAGTCTCACCTGTTCAAGGAAACCGAGCGCGCTGGCGATTTCGATTGAGAGTGCCGCGAGAGTAGCCAGAATAAACACTGTGGCACCACCGAGCAAAAACAGATAGCGCAAGGGGTTGTGAAGAGCATCAGCGATTGTCAACAGAAACGCGGCAAAACTGAGTGAAAAGATGGTGACGAGCAGTAAGCGAATCTTTTGCCGGTAGGCATCGGCGCGCGCAAAATGCGGCAAGGGTTCAACGTCCTTGTTACGCACCTCTTGGGCGATGTTTGCGCCCAGATCGCGTTCACGCATCAAGCGTTCCTCGCGGTCAAGGTAACGTTGCGGAATTGCATCGCGGGCTTGATTGGCGGCATACCGAAACACACTTGCATAATCGGCAAGATCGGTTTGTCCAGGATTGACGCGCGCGAGTGCCTTGTACGCATCAGCCAGCGCGTCATTTTCAAGGTAGGAGGCATACGCGGTGAGATGCTCTGTCAAGATAATCTGTGCGCGCAAAGTGATGTCTTCGCGATCAGTCATCGCCCGCAAGCCCGCACCATCGGCGCGGTTGGCTTGGTCAGAGGTGACTGCTACACGCCAAGAGATGACCGCACCCACGACGGCTAACAATGCAATCAGAATCGCGATGAGCGTATGCAAACGATCTGCTTGGGTTGCCGAATCACTCATACCCTGTCACCTCTTGTTGTTCCGCTGTGAGAGTCATACTCACGCGGCTAGTGATTTGATGCATCAAGTCCAGCAATTCTTGCTCGTCGGAAAATGGATAGTCTGCTTCGTTGGCTATCGGACGAAGGATGCCACGTAATCGAGCGGGTTCGTCTGTATCCACCAAGAGGTATAACACAAAGGTAAACGTTGTTCGCATAAAAAAAGACCCGTCGGGTTTTTCGTAACCCTACGGGTCTTGTAACACAATGGACTGACGTGCGACTGACGCGAGTTCGGTGGGGCAGTAAGACAGTGGGACAGTGGAACAGTAAGACAGTGGAGTGTCTCACTACACAACCGTTTCACTGTCTCACTGTCTCACTGATTACTGCTTGATACAACTCACGCAACGCCGCTTGCGGCACCGTGTTTAGTTCTTCGCGCAAGGTGCGTTCCAACTCACGATACAACTGCACCGCGCCTACGCGATCATTGAACACGAGGCACGCGCGCATCCCCAACAAGACGGCGTCCTCTTGCCAAGGATCAATCGCCAAAATGCGATGACACGTATCCAATGCTTCGCGCGCGCGCCCGCTTTTCATCTGACGATGCGCTGTAATCAATAGCGCGCGTAGGTAGAGGCGTTTCAGGTGTTCGCGTGGTGCAATCGCCCATTCGGCATAGCGATCATCGGGGAACAAATCGCCACGATACACCGCGAGTGCGTTTTCCCATTCTTCCGCGCGGCAGCGCGCTTCAAATTCTTGAAAATCAATTGTCGAATCCGCTGGCAAGTGGAGGGTAATTCGTCCTTCTTCGACTCGCACATAGCGCGAGGGGAACTTGTCGGGTAGTTCGGGTTCTAGCGCGCGACGAAGCGCGGAGGTGGCTTGATGGAACAGGGCTTGCGCCGCCGCTAGGGCTTTGTCGCGCCAGAGTGCATCAGCCACTTGATCGAACGAAAGTGTGTGTGCTGGCGCGACGAGTAACAACGCAAACAGTTCGCGCGCGCGGCGTTTGTTCAGCGCACGCGGCGACACCTGACGTTTGCCTTGCCACACCTCGAACGTGCCCAGAGTGATGATGCGCAGTGGGGGCGGCGGAACACGTTCGAGATGTGTTATCAGTGTGGCAGCCAGATTGGCAATCGTCGGGTCGGCGTGGTTCAGATAGTATGCTATCAACGGAAATGCCAGACCACGCTCTTGTTCCAACAGAAAAACATAGCCGCCCGTCAGAATGCCGCGCGCCGCCTCGCGCCAGACTGAGAACGCTTCTCGTCGCTTGTGCGCGTGAAAAAGTGCTGCTAACAACAAGCGCGCGCGCGCCAAGTCGAAAGCCGCGCCCAGTGCCTCCAGAAC
>JAOACU010000347.1 GCA_026417715.1 Anaerolineae bacterium
CACAGTGGGCGCGGGCGATGGCGTGACTGGCGTGGCAGTGGGTACGCTAGTGAAGGTGCGCGTGGGTGTGGGAAGTGTTGTTGGAGTCAACGTTGCAATCGCTGTCGGTGGTGGCGTTGGCGTGTGCGTGGGTGTTGGCGACGGTACAGTTGCGGTTGGTGTCGGCGTTGGCGGCAACGTGGTCGCGGTTGGCAACGGCGTGGACGTCGGTGGCAACGTCGTCGCAGTGCGCGTGGGAGTGAGTGTTGGCGGCAACGCGGTCGCTGTGGGTGTCGGTGTAAGCGTTGGGGGTAACGGCGTTGCAGTTGGTGTTGGCGTAGGTGGTAGCGGTGTGGCAGTTGGTGTGCGCGTGGATGTTGGTGAGGGACGCGGCGTGAGTGTGGGCTTGTTACCCACGAACACTTTGACGCGCCCACCAAAACTTTGTCCCGCGCGATCGTACATCGCCAGGCGAATCGTGTACGCGCCGTCGGGGAATTGCGTGGTGTCCCATGTGGTCAGCACGCCATCGCGAATCGGCGAACCGCCAGTCGTGAGCAAAATCCAATGTTGCGGATCGTGTCCAAAGCCGATTTGAATCGTGTACCGATCAAAGTCCGGCATCTGCACCGTGCCGATAATCGGCACTTTGCCGGAAATGTACGCGCCGTCGCGCGGCGAGGTGATCGTCATAAACGGTTTGGGTGCAGGTGTTGCCGTTGGGCCGGTTGGAATCGGACAGTTCGGGCTGTACTCGGTCGGCGGTTGTGGAATGTTATGCTCAATTGCCCATTGCCGCGCTTCGGGTGGATAGACCGCGAAAATTTTTTCTTCGATCAGGTCAGGGCACAGTTCGGTTGCAAGCAGTCCATTCGTGCGATCAATTTTGAATTTTTGCCAAACGTTATCCGGGTCTTTGGGTGCTTGTTCGGCGAGAAAAATTTCGGTGTGGCGATGATCGGGTGGGCAGTACTCGGTGGGCAACAATCCCGATTCGTCGCACACTTCGACTTGCACCAGTCCGGGCGGAATCGCAAAATCCTGAATCGGTTTGCCGGCGAGGACGCGCTCCATAAAGTTGTGCCACAACGGTCCCGCGCCAGTCACACCGCTGATACGCTCCATTTCGGAATTGTCCGCGTTGCCCACCCAAACGCCAGTGACAAGTTCGGGCGTGTAGCCGATTGTCCAGTTGTCGCGCCAATCGTTGGTGGTGCCGGTCTTGACGGCAGCGGGACGCGAGAGACGCAAGGTAGCACTCTGCCCAAAACCGGGCGCGCGCGCGTTTGCATCGCTCAAGATGCTGGTGATTTGATACGCATAGCGCGGATCAACGACTTGTGTACCCTTGGGTGGATTCGCGCGCAAATCGTACAGCACGCGACCATTCGGGTCAGTGATTTTGAGGAACGGCGTGGGCGGTACGCGCACACCACCATTTGCAAAGACAGCGTACGCGCCGGTCAATTCAAGTAGCGTTACGTCACCGCCACCGAGTGTCAACGATAGTCCATAATTTTTGGGGTCTTTGAACGTGGTGATACCAAATCGGCGCGCGGTTTCGATCATCTTGGGTACAGTAACGAACTGCAAGGTCTTGACCGCTGGAATGTTGAACGACGAGGCAAGCGCGGTACGCACACTCACAAGACCGTGTTCGCGCTTGTCGTAATTTTCGGGAACGTAGGGTGGTTGACCGGGAATCGGAAACTCGGTTTTCACATCAGCAATGACAGTGGCAGGTGTCCAACCTTTTTCAAACGCGGCGACATAGTTGATCGGCTTGATGGCAGAACCGGGTTGACGCAAGCGAATCGTCACATTGACCTGTCCATCAATGCTCTTGTCGAAGAAATCCACGCTTCCCAGCATCGCGAGAATTTCGCCGGTTTTTGGATCGAGCGCGACGAGCGCGGCGTTGGTCACATTCTTGCCTTTGAGCGCGTCAATTTGTTTGCGCGCTTCGTCTTCGGCGATGCGTTGCATCTTCAAATCGAGCGTGGTGATGACTTGCAAGCCGCCTTTGTAGATGACTTCGGGACCGTACTGCTCTTCCAATAACTGGCGCACATAGACGACAAAATGCGGCGCGCGAATCGGTACACGCTGACGACAGCGTTGCTGAAACGTGTTCGATTTGAGCGTGTGTGCCATTTCGCTCATCGCCGCGTTCATCTGTTCACGCGTGATATAACGTTCGTCCAGCATCAAGCCCAGCACGATGCGTTGACGCGCGAGCGCGCCATCGGGATTGGCACACGGGTCCCAGAGCGCGGGGGCTTGCGGCAAGCCCGCCAAGAGCGCGGCTTCGGCAAGATTGAGTGACTCCGCCGATTTGTTAAAGTACGTCTGCGCGGCGGCTTCGATGCCATACGCCAAGTTGCCGTACGGAATCGTGTTCAAATAGTATTCGAGGATTTGATCTTTGGAATAACGCCGCGTGACCTCGATGGCGAGAATCGCCTCGCGAATCTTGCGCTCAAAGGTCGGCTCAGCCGTGATGAGCGTATTGCGCACGAGTTGTTGCGTGACGGTGCTCCCACCGCCACCGACTGGCTTGCCATAGCGGAGGTAGTAGTACAACGCGCGCGCGATGCCGCGCGGGTCAACGCCGGTGTTGGAATAAAACGTCGGGTCTTCGGTGGCGATGGTGGCTTGTTTGAGCACCAGCGGAATCTTGGAAATGGGAACCACAGTGCGTCGTCCCGCGTTCGGATCGAACACCTCGAACAACAACTCGCCGTTGCGATCGTAGATTTTGGTTGATTGCGCGGGGGTATAACCCGCCAAGCGTTCGGGTGCCGGCAAGTTTTGCGCGAAGTACGCATACGCGCCGATCGCGCTAACAATCGTAAGACACGCGACCATAATCGCGGTGATAGTCGCGATCGTAGCGATGCGCGCAAACGCGCGTCCTAGTCCGCGCGCGGTGAGGGAGTGCAAGCGAGTGAGCATAGTAGCACAGTAGGACAGTTAGACAGTGAGACAGTAGGACAGTTGGGCAGTGAGACAGTAGGACAGTGAGATGGTGGACTGTCCAAAGGTGAAACGACGCGCGGGGCAAAAAAGTTCCCAATGGTGATCTAGCGCGGCACAATGTCAAACGCGAATTGGCGGCGAATCAACCACCACAGCAGGAAGAGGACACCCAGTTGGAGCGCGGTGTTGATCGTGCCCATCTCTTGGATGCCCGGGAGGAGTGGGAGCATAATGTAAAAGAC
>JAOACU010000348.1 GCA_026417715.1 Anaerolineae bacterium
TCTGCACGCAACGCCTCCCACACCGCGCGCGCAGTCGCGGCATCTAGGTGCGCAGTCGCTTCGTCGAGAATCAGAATCGGGGCGCGTTTCAACAGCGCGCGCGCGAGGGCGAGTCGCTGACGTTCACCGCCACTCAAACGCAAACCCTGTTCACCGATGCGCGTGTCGTAACCGTCGGGAAGTGTGACGATGAAATCGTGAATCTGCGCGCGGCGCGTCGCTTCGATGATCTCCGCTTCGGTTGCATCGGGTCGCGCCAGCAACAGATTTTCGCGAATCGTCGCGTTGAACAAGTGAATCGTCTGGGGGACGACAGCAAACAACGCGCGCGCTTCGTCGGGTGGAATGTCGCGCAACTCACGCCCATCAATCCAAATGTGTCCGTCTTCGTAATCCCAGAATCGTAACAGCAAATTGACGATAGACGATTTGCCCACGCCGCTCGGTCCCACAATCGCCACGCGCTCACCCGCACGCACCTCGAAACTTAGACCATTGAGTACGCATGGCTCGTCGAGTGCATAGCGGAAAGTTACCCTGTCGAAAACGACCGCTGACCGCTGACCGCTGACCGCTGATACACGAGGTCGTCGGTCGTCGGTCGGTGGTCGGCGGTCGGCAAACTCAAACAACCGCCGCGCCGCGAGCAAACTTGCATCGAGGTACTGGAATGCCAGCGGCAACGCGAGAACGCCCTCGAAACTTGCCAGCACCGCAAGCGCAATCACAGCGAGATACACGCCATCGAAACGCGCGGCGTTGACAAGCGGAATCGCGATGACGAGCGCGCTCCACATCGCCAGATGCGTCAGCGCGTTGCCCAGCGCGTTGTGCGCGCCCGCGATGATCGCGAGAAACATTTGCGCGCGAACGAGCGCGCGACTCGTTGCGCGCACGCGTTCCAGTTGCGCCTCTTCACGTCCGTACGCGATCAAATCGGCAATCCCTTGAATGCCGTCCACGAGTTGCGTGTTCAATTGCGCGCGGCGTTGAATCGTTTGTTCGTTGAAGCGTTTGCTCACTTGTTGCGCGAGAATCGGCAGGACGATGCCGACGAGAAACATAAACGCAAGAACGACAAGCGCAAGTGTCGTCGCGAAACTTGCCAGATACGCGGCGGTAATGATCGCGATAACAATCGCAACGAGTGGCGGCGCAAGGACGCGCACGTAGAAATTTTGCAACGTCTCGATGTCGCTGATGACGCGCGTCAACACATCGCCGCTATGCCACGACGCGCGCGTGAGTATCGCCGGCGCATGCGGCTCGATGGATTCGTAGAACCACACGCGCAAGCGCGCGAGCAAATTGAAATTGATTGTGTGCGACACGAGTCGTTCGAGATAACGGAACACGCCGCGCGCGATGCCAAAGAATCGTACGCCAACAATCGGCACCGAAAGTTCGGCGATAGATGGATGCCGCGCCGCGTGCGCGATGATGTACGCCGAAGTCGCCATCAAGCCGATGCTACTGCCAATCGTCGCCGCGCCCAGCGCGACCGCGAGCGCGATGTGGGCTTTGAATGGCGCGACAAAGTGGAGGAGGCGGAGGAAGGTGGAGGTTGGAGATTGGAGATTGGAGATTGGAGATTGAGTGGCGAGTTGCGAATTGCGAATTGCGAATTGCGAATTGCGAATTGCGAATTGCGAGTGGCGAGTGGCGAATTGCGAATTGCGAGTGGCGAATTCCGAACTCCGAACTCCGAACTCCGAATTCCGAACTCCGAACTCTGAATTCCGAACTCCGAATTCCGAATTCTGAACTCCGAACTCTGAATTCCGAACTCTGAACCCCGAACTCGCTCTCTCACCCCCTCGCTCTCTCGCTCCCTCGCCCCCTCGCTCTCTCGCTCCCTCGCCCTCTCGCTCTCTCGCGCGCTCGCTCTCTCGCATCTCCACCACCCGCCCTTGCTCCAACACCACCACCTTGTCCGCGCGTTGCAGTGTGCGGGGACGATGGCTGATGATGAGCACCGTACGATTTTGCATCAAGCGTTCGATGGCATCTTGAATCAACGCTTCGTTTTCGGGATCGAGATGCGCGGTCGGTTCGTCGAAAATCAAAATCGGCGCGTCTTTGAGGAACGCGCGCGCGAGCGCGATGCGTTGCGCCTGTCCGCCGCTCAAGCGCGCGCCGCGTTCGCCGATGAGTGTGTCGTAACCCTGCGGTAGCGCGCGAATGAATTCGTCAGCGTGCGCAAGTTGCGCCGCGCGAATCACATCGTCGAGTGACGCATCGGGACGCGCGAGGCGGATGTTGTTCGCAACAGTGTCGTTGAATAGGTACGGCAATTGCGGCACCCACGCGATTTGTTCGCGCCACGCCCGCGGTGACCAATCGCGTAGTGGTTTGCCATCGCACAAAATTTCACCGCGCGTCGGTTCGATGAAACGCAACAAAAGACTGACGACCGTACTCTTGCCCGCGCCCGTGTGTCCCGCCAGCACCACACGCTCACCGCGCGCAATCGAAAACGAAACGCCATTCAGCGCGGCGCGCATGCCGTCGTAGGTGTAATGCACATCGTCGAAGACGACCGCTGACCGCTGACCGCTGACCGCGTGTTTGGCGGCGGTCGGCGGTCTGTGGTCGGCGGTCATCTCCAAGATTTCAAACACCCGCGCCCCTGCCGCCACGCCCGTCATCCCCGCGTGAAAACGCGTGCCCAGCAAACGCAATGGCAAATAAAAATCGGGTGCAAGAACGAGAACGAAGAACGCCTGCTCGAATTCGATTTGCGCGTACAACAATCGCAAGCCGATTTCGACCGCGATGATTGCCGTGCTAATCGTCGCGATCATTTCGAGCGCGAATGCGGAGAGGAACGCCACGCGCAACACACTCAGCGTCGCATCGCGAAACTGGAAACTCACGCGCGCAATCGTTTCGATTTGTTCGCGACTGCGCCCGAACATTTTGAGCGTCGCCAAGCCCTGCAACACATCGAGGAAATGCGCGCTGAGCAAACTGAGCGATTTCCACTGCCGCCGCGTCAGCGCGTCCGCCGCGCTACCGATGAGAATCATAAAAAACGGAATGAGCGGCGCGGTGACAAGCAACACAAACGCGGACAACAAATCGAGTGGAAAAACGAACGCGAGGATGAGGAGCGGCACGAGTGCGGCAAGCACGAGTTGTGGCAAGTACTGGCTAAAGT
>JAOACU010000349.1 GCA_026417715.1 Anaerolineae bacterium
AGGCACACGCGCGCGTGCGCACAGCGACCGCGCGCGTGTCCGATGCAACGTGGATTTACAAAAAGATTGACTCCACCTTGCGCGGTGATCCTGCGGGCGAACTTGGTGCAGTGTTGAACACGTTGGGCGAAACGCGCGCGCTCGTTGCGCCGGCGTTTCCCGCGCAAGGACGCACTACACGCAACGGACATCAATACGTGGATGGTGTGTTGCTAGAACAATCGGCGTTTGCGCGCGTGATCAGCACATCGAACCTTGTCGCGTTGTTTGGACACATTGCTCCCACCACGCTCCTCACGCTCGATGTCGTGCGCGCAGGTCACGCGACGATTCACGCGCGCATTGCCGACGCGCGCGTCATCATCACCGACGCGGAAACCGATGCTGATCTCGATACGATTGCCCAAGCCGCACTCGACGCACGAATACGCGTGTGGTGCGGTTCGGCAGGACTCGCGCGTGCGATGGCGCGCCAAATCACGCTCACGCCAACTGCGCCCGCGCCGCGTGATGTGTCAACTCGACACGGCATCACACTCGCGGTGATTGGCAGTCGTCATCCGCGCACGCGTGAGCAAGTCGAATTTGCGCGCGCACAAGGTGTCCCTGTCATTCAACCTGACGCGCGCGTGTTCACGGCAGAATCGGAGACTGGCATTGTTGCGACACGCGAACGCATCGCCGCGCAAACCGATCGCGCGGTCATTCTCACCACCGTCGGTTGTGACGATGCGCCGCTCGAAGGTCGCGAACTCGCGGCGCGCCTTGCGCAAATCGTCGTGCCATTGATTGCGCGCGGCAACATCGGCAAACTCGTTTTGAGCGGCGGCGACATCGCGGCGGCGGTGTGTCACGCGCTCGACGCGGACGCGCTGTGGCTGCGCGGTGAAATCGAAGCGGGTGTGCCTTGGGGCGCGTTGCTTGGCGGTACAGGCGCGGGGTTAACAGTAGTGACGAAAGCGGGTGGACTTGGACTCGCGGAGACGGTGTGGAACGCGGTACGCGTGTGAGCGAGCGCGCGAGGGCGCGAGAGAGCGAGGGCGCGAAAGAGCGAGACGAAAGGAGGGAGGAATGATTGTGCGCGATTATCGCGAGTTGCGTGTGTATCAAAGCGCGCTTGAGGGTGTAGTCATCATTCACGAAATTTCCAAAAGATTTCCGCCTGAAGAACGCCACGCCTTGACAAGTCAGATTCGCCGTTCGTCACAATCAGTTTGCGCGAACATTGCGGAAGCGTGGCGCAAACGACGTTATCTCGCACATTTCGTCAGCAAGTTGAGCGACTCGGATCAAGAATCGGCAGAAACGATCGTGTGGTTGGACTTTTGTAAAGCGTTTGGCTACATCAGCGACGCAGAGCACACCCAACTGACCGACCGCTATGATCACATTTGCAGTCAATTGACATTGATGATGGACAACCCAACAAAATGGTGTCCCAAACCCAAATAACTCTACGCTCACGCGCTCTCGCGCGTACGCTCTCTCGCCCTTTCGCGCGTACGCTCTCTCGCTCTCTCGCGCCCACGCTCTCTCGCTCTCTCGCGCGCACGCTCTCTCGCTCTCTCGCGCACACGCTCCACAAGGAGTAACTATGCACAAACCCTTACTCGCTATCACAATGGGTGACCCTGCAGGTGTGGGTCCTGAAATCATCGTCAAAGCACTCGAACACGAGACCGTGTGGCAAGCGTGTCGTCCAGTGGTCATTGGCGATGCGCGTTGGATGACCGAAGCCACGCGCATCGTCGGGACGAAACGCGCGGTGCGCGCGGTGACGAGTGTGTTCGACGCGGGCGTCCACGATTCGATTGACGTACTCGACTTGGCAAATGTGCCCACCGATTTTGTACGCGGCAAGGTGAGCGCGGCAGGCGGACGCGCCGCATACGAATACATCGAACGCGCCGTGCGTCTCACGCTGACTCACCAAACCGATGCGATTGTGACCGCGCCACTCAACAAGGAGGCACTGCACGCGGCAGGCAAGATGTACGCAGGACACACCGAAATCCTTGCCGATTTGTGCGGCGTCAAAGGCACGGTGATGCTCCTCACCTGTCCACGCTTGCGCGTCAGTCACGTCAGCACACACGTCTCGTTGCGCGACGCGCTCGCGCGCGTGACGACTGAACGCGTGATGCGCGTGATTCAACTCACACACGACGCACTCGTGCAAATGGGCATTGCCACACCACGCCTTGCCGTCGCTGGACTCAATCCGCACGCCGGCGAAAGCGGCTTGTTCGGCGACGAAGAAGAAAAAATCATTGCGCCAGCGATTCACGCCGCGCAGCGCGCGGGCATTGACGCGCGCGGACCCTTTCCACCCGATACGGTCTTTTGGCGCGCCACGCAAGGTGAATTCGATGCCGTGATTGCAATGTATCACGATCAAGGTCATATCCCGATGAAACTACTCGGCTTTTTCGACGGTGTGAACGTGACACTTGGTTTGCCGATTATTCGCACTTCGGTTGATCACGGCACAGCGTTCGATCTCGCGGGCACTGGTCGCGCCGACGAACGCAGTATGGTTGCGGCGATCTTACTCGCGGCACAGATGGTACGGCGGTAAGCGGGTTGCAGGTTTCAGGTTGCAGGTTACAAGTTTCAGGTTGCAGGTTTCATGTTCGAGGTTCAAAGTTTAGCGTGTTGCGTATTGCTTATTGCGTATTACGTATCGCGCTCTTTCGCTCTCTCGCTCTTTCGCTCTCTCGCGTTCACTCTCTCGCGCGTTCACCCTCACGCATCACGCATCACGCATTACGCATCACGCAATACGGAATACGCAATACGCAATACACTCGGAGGTAACAATGACTGATTCACAACGCCCAATGCGTTCCGACACGATCAAGGTCGGTTTCGAGCGCGCGCCGCATCGCAGTTTGTTGCGCGCGACGGGCGTCATCCAAAGCGATGACGATTGGCACAAACCTTTCATTGCAATTGCCAACTCGTACACGGACATCATTCCCGGTCATGTGCATCTCAACGAGTTGGGTGAAATCGTGCGCCAAGCGATTCGCGAAGCCGGCGGTGTGCCGTTTATGTTCCACACGATTGGCGTGGACGATGGAATCGCGATGGGGCATATCGGAATGAAATACAGTTTGCCGAGTCGCGAACTCATCGCCCTGTCTCTTATACAC
>JAOACU010000350.1 GCA_026417715.1 Anaerolineae bacterium
ATGTCGAGGTTGGTGCCACCGGGCAATGGCACATTCGGATCGGTGTTTCTCAGGCCTGGGTTGGCTTCGCGCAATCGTTCCACTGGAACGCCGCTCAGTTGCGAGACCTGATTCAGACTTGGCAGTGGCACATTGGGTCCGCGCGGAATTTCGTCGAGATTCACGCGACGAGTTTGCGTGAGCGGCTCCACAACGTCCAGACGCACCACGTTGGAATCGGCAAATTTGCCGGTGCGGTTATAAGCGCGCGCGAGGAGAATGTGCGTATCCTTGGTGAGCGGCGTCCAGTTCTGCATAAAAACAAGTGGATTGGAGCCCTGCGCGAGCGTCGTCTCTTGAACTGCGACCAGCGCGCCATCCGCATACAGTTCAATCCGCATCACGCCGGCGGTGTCTTCGGCAGTTGCATTGACTTGAAGCGGCGCGTTTAATTCAGCGGTGGAGCCAGTGGTCGGAGATGAGATGCGGACGACTGGACCTTGAGCGATTTCTGGCGTGCGCAGGAAGAAATACCAAATCGCGCCGCCAGCGGCAATCAAAAGCGCGATCATTACAACTGCGATGGCAACACATCCGCAAGTGCGCCATCCGCCTGAAGATGATTGGGGTTGAGCCATATTTTTCCTCCTCGTTGGATTTATTGTGTGTAGGCGCCGGGCGGACCGGATAAAGTGCGCGGATTGCCCGCGCAATCTACCGGTACGCGATTGCTCAAGTTGCCTGCAGGGACAGACGGTCGTCCCGGCGCGTCGCTCCAAACAAAATCAGGAATCGTGTGTGTCGCGACAGTGAAGATGTTGCTTCCCTTTGCCGGAGCAAAGTTGTAACGAGCAGGGTCAGCGAGTTTCGGTTCGAACGTATTGATGACATTCTGCGCGCGTAGTTGTGTCGCATTACAAGTTGGATTGGACGGTGGGCAGTCCTCTCCCGACTCTCCAACGCCCAACGGATGATTCGGCGGACCATTCCAAATGAGATTGCCGCGAATTTGCAAATTGACGTCGGTTGGCGCGGGCGCGGGGATATTCGAGCCAGCCGATGGTTTGCCAGGTCCCCGAATCGCCAAGTGTTGCCACTGACTTGCATAACCCGCCGGATTGTAGACGATGTTGTTGACGCGAATTTCCAAAAGCACATCTCAACATCTATAGCATCACTCTACCACATCGCGCGTTACTCAAGCGTTAGCCGAGGCGTTACTTGGCTTATCAAACAAGAAACCCGTTTTCTCGCAGAAAACGGGTTTCTTCAACGATTAGACGATTGGCGGCGGTGGACTACATCCCAGCGCGTCCGTGACGATTTGCTCCAGCGACAGTTGCCGCCCCTCTGCCAACGCGCGCTGTAGATCGGCTTCACCCAAGCAGGCGCGCACGCGCGCTGTCACCATTTCCAGTTCGCGGCGATCCGCGCCGGTGAGCGGTGTCCAAATATCTTCCAGTTGCGCGCTCAGCCCACCCAGCCAGCGCGCCGCGTGGCGAATCGCGTCGCGATCGCCGCGTTCCACCATCGCGCCGACCATACCGACGAGCGTCTCCGCCACTCCAACAACGGATTGCAATTCCCAGAAGGTAGCGAGTGCTTGACGCATCAAATCCAGTGCGGGCTCGACTTGTCCTTGATGATACGCCACAAATCCGAGATTGTTCAGGCAAACGGCAATGCCGCGCTGGTCTTGAATCTCGCGTCGAATCTCCAGCGCGCGCTCGTAGTGCGCGCGCGCCGCCGCGTAATCGTCCTGCAAGCGTGCCAGTTCGCCCAGCGAGTTGAGTGTGAACGCCGTCATCCACTTGTCGCCGATTTCTTCGGAGAGCGCGAGACTTTGCTGGCGAATCGCGATGCCGCGCGCGACGCTTTCTGCCACTACATCATCGCCCAGAATGTAGAGCGCCATCGCCATCGCTTGCTTGTCCTCCACCTTTTCGGCGATGTCAAGCGCGGCTTGCGCGTGCTGGCGCGCCGTCGGGAAATCGCCTTGAAACAGCGCGAGGAATCCCGCCGTGTTCAACGCGCGCGCGTGGACGCTTGGACTGACCGATGCGTCGGGCAGAGTGAGCAGTTGCGCGATGCGCGCGCGTCCTTCGCTCAAGTAACCGCGCGCGCGCCAAAACCACCACAACGCCGCTGCCAAGCGCAAGCCATTTTCAGCATCCCCCGACTGTTGGCAAAATTCCAACGCGGCGCGCAGATTGTCGTGCTCATATTCGAACTGGGCGAACCAATCGAGTTGCCGCGCGCCGCGCAATTCTGGCTCGCCGTGTTCCGCCCACTGCACATAGTAATCGCGATGTCGCAGGCACAGCGCTTGCTCCTCACCGGCGTCGCGCAACTTGACCCAACCGAATTGTCTCACCACTTCGAGCAAACGATAACGCATCACGTTAGCGGTTGGTGCTGACTGGACGAGTGACTTGTCAACTAAATTGGATAACAGATCGAGGACAGCCACCGACGGAATGTCACAGAGGGCTTCGATGGCTTGCAAATCAAAACTCCCCGCAAAAACCGCAAGGCGACGAAAAAGCACGCGCTCGGAGGCGGAAAGAAGACCGTGTCCCCATTCCAAAGTTGCCTGTAGCGTTTCTTGGTGCGGTAGCGCGACAGAACCGCCGCGCGTCAAGAGGCTGAGCGCAGCGTCAAGCCGCCGATAGATTTGTTCCGCGCTCAAAACATTCATCCGCGCCGCCGCGAGTTCGATCGCCAACGGCAGCCCATCCAATCGGCGGCAAATCCCTGCGACAAAGGGCGCCGTTTCGGCGGACAATTCAAACGTGGGGAGAACGGCGCTCGCGCGATCGCAAAAGAGCCGCACGCTCTCCACGCGCGCGATTTCACCCAGGCGCTCTTCGGTGTAGACGCGCGGATTCAACGCGCGCAGGGTGAACGCCGGCACACCGAGTGGCGGCACGCGATACACCACCTCGTTTGGAACGCCAAGCGCTTCGCGGCTGGTGGCGAGGATCCGCAAACCCGGCGCTAGACGCAACCAACGTTCCACCAAAACCCGAATATCTACTAGCAGATGTTCGCCATCGTCCAGTACGAGGAGCAGGTGTTTGGCTTGAAGATGTTGGGCGAGCGCGTCTTGCAAACGTTGTGTGCCGGCTTCACGGACGCCTAGCGCGGTGGCAACGGCTTGCGCGATGCTCGCC
>JAOACU010000035.1 GCA_026417715.1 Anaerolineae bacterium
CACGAGCACCGCGCCCGCATCGAGATACAACGTAATGTGATCGCGCAAAACAATCGAGCCGATGACGTAGCGCCCTGCGGGAACGAACACCGTCCCGCCGCCGCATTGCGCCGCTGCATCAATCGCGCGTTGAAGTGCGTGTGTATCGAGCGTGATACCATCGCCGCGCGCGTTGAAATTGCGAAGGTTAAATTCCGACATTTTCGATTTCCACACTGGCAAGGATGAACGCACCAACGCCGTGATGATTATCGGTCACGCGCGGTTCACTGATATAGTACTCGAACGAGCCGTCGCGATACGGATTGCCACCCAAGCCCGCGCTCTGACACGTATTGTTCAAGTGTACACAACCAGCGTCATCCACGCGCACAAATTCCTTGAGGATGCCCTGATACGCGCGCTGAGCCACATCGAGATACGTGGCGGACAAATACTGGTGACGCGCGCCTTTGACCATCGTGTAAACGAACATACACGAAGCCGATGATTCGAGATAATTCCCCGGACGTCCACCCTGATCGAGGACTTGCCACCAAACGCCAGTGCGCGGGCCTTGCACGCGCGCCAGCGCGTCGCACATTCGATTGAGAATCGCAATGAGCGCGCTACGCTTGGGATGTTCGCGCGGGAAAAAGTCGAGAATGTCCACAATCGCCATTCCGTACCAGCCCATCGCCCTGCCCCAAAAGTGAGGTGAGCAACCGGTGATGGGATTCGCCCAGCGTTGCTGTTTGCTCTCGTCCCACGCGTGGTAGAGCAAGCCGGTGATTGGGTCGCGCGTGTGTTGCTCGATGAGAATGACTTGGTGCGCAATATCATTGAAATTCTCAATTGCCAATTGATAATTGTGCATTGAAAATTGCGCCACGTATTGCGCCCAGAACGCATCTGCCATATAAATCCCATCGAGCCACATCTGGTCGGGGTAAATTTTCTTGTGCCACAAGCCACCCGATTTTGTGCGCGGGTGTGTATCGAGTTGCGAACGTAACAGATCGAGTGCGACGCGATACTTGGCGTTGCGCGTCTTTTCGTACAGCGCGAACAACACCTTGCCAGTGTTGAGGCGATCCACGTTATACTCGTCCACGCGATAGCCACGAATCGTGCCATCGTCTTGCACAAAGCGATCAATGTTCGTTTGGATGTAAGCAAAGTACTTGTCATCGCCGGTCGCGCGCCATACACGCTCGATACCTTTGAGCACGAGTCCCCATTGATAGTTCCATTCGTCAGCAAGGACAGGATAGCGCGCCATCGTCGAGTCTGCCATTCGCACAGACCAGTGGTTCGGTGACATTTGTTCCCCGTGCAAGAAACGTAGGACAAGTTTGGAAACTCGTCCAACTTTACGCGATGAGGGGCGGGTTGCCCCGCCCCTATGTGTTTACTTTTTCAGGACGCCCGCATCCTGCAAGATTTTTCTCGTCGAGGCTTCCCACTCGTTGGCTTTGAGACTAGAATCGAGTGTGCGCAGGAATTCGGACCAGGTTTGCTCGTTCAACGGTCGTGTGCCCAGCGCGAACGCTTGAAAGTTCTGGTTGTAGAATCGTTGCAAGTCCGCGCGGTTGGCTGGGTTGACGATCAACTGACCGGCTTTGGAATCCAACCAAGGTTGGTTCGCAAAGTAGTTGTAGAACATCATCGGCGAGATGGTGCGTCCGTTGACGCTCTTAAAGTCGGGATAACGCGCTTTGACTTCTTTGGGATCGTTGGTGAAGATCAACTGGTTGCGCCATTGGGTAAAGCGCGCCATTGATTCGTGGTTCCAGGCTTTGGTTGGATCAGGCAAACCTTCGGTAGTCACCACGCCGTCTTTATCGAGCAAGTAGTTGACACCCTCGACACCAAAGCCGCACAGATAGTACCCTTCGGGCGTTGCCATCCATTCGAGCAAGCGCGCAATCGCGGGACCTTTGCCGGCATCTATGGCTTTCTTGGAGACCGCAAAGAACGCGCCGACGCCACCAAAAGCACCATAGTACGCCTTGCCATCGGGTCCTTTCGGTGCAGGTAGCGGCACCCACTCACCAGTGGGGAAGTTGTTATCGAACTTGGGATAGTTGGCGGCACACGCCAGCGCGCAAAAGTCCTCCCACATTATTCCATAGCGACCTTGTGGCCAGCGAATGCGGAATTCGTCGCGCTTGATGGTTGCCCAGTCGGGATCAATCACTTTGGCTTCGTTCCACTTGCGGAACTCGGCGAGGGCTTTGTAGAATTCGGGACGACACACGGTCAAACCAAAGTTGCTGTCCATTCGCTCCCAGTCCCACAAATCGGGCACGCCGTACGCGCCGAAGAAAAAGGCAAAGCGCGAGCCAGGTCCCCACGAGTCGTCGAAGAATCCACCCAAGCCGTAGGTGTCGTTCTTGCCGTTACCGTCGGGGTCTCTTTCGGTGAATGCTTTGGCGACGACGAACAACTCGTCCATCGTGGTTGGCATCTTGAGTCCGAGTTTGTCCAGCCAATCCTTGCGAATGACCAGACCTTCGCGACGCGGCAAGTTGGGCACTTCGACGAACGCCATCTGCTTGCCGTCAATCTGACCGAGTGCCATCGAAGCAGGATCGTTGTAGTGCGTCTTGACGCGCGTGGGCATCAGTTTGAGCAGATCATCAACGGGTGCGATCAAGCCCTGTTTGTGTAGTTCGATGATCTTGTTGCGCGCGGTGGTCGTGCTGACGGCTTGGAAGAAATCGGGCAAGGCATTGGCGGCAGCCGCCGCGTTCAACTTGGTTTCACCGTCCGCGCCTGTGGGAATGATGACGTACTTGAGATTGATGTTGAGTTTCTCGCGGATGATCTTGTAGCCGATCCAGTCATCGGGTGGCGCAGGGGCTTGGGTCGAAGTCGCTTGCGCCCACATTTCGATATCCACCGGCTTGGCAGGCGTATCTGTGGGCTTGGGCGTGGGGGGCACAGTAGCAGTGGGAGCAACGGTGGGTGCTGCTGTTGGTGCGGGCTTGGTCGCGGCAACGGTCGGCGCGGGCACAGGTGTTGCCGTCGGCGCCGGCGCACACGCTACCGCAATCAAGCCAAGCACGGTAAGCAACAGTACGATTCTAACGAACCTTGTTTTCATCTTTCTCTCCTCCTCGAGTTACATCAAAAAATTTTTGGGGGCGTTACGAAAATCATTCGTAGCGCGCGAATCTTTTGCAACGGTTGAAACTAACACTTACAATTCGTCTCTTCCTATCAACCTCCTTCCATCCAAAATCTCCAATCCCCAATCTCCAATCTCTAATCTCCAACTTTCCCCTCAATCTCCAATCTCTACTCTTTCACACCACCCAACAGCGTACCTTTGGTAAAGTAGCGTTGAATCCAAGGATACACGAGCACCATCGGGAGCATCGTGAGCAACACCGCGGCGGCTTTGAGCGATTCGATTGACGCGGCGCGCGTGACATCGTAATCCACATACTCGCTAAATGTCTGTCCAATCAAAATATTGCGCAACAATACGGGGAGCGGTTGCAGTTTTTGATCGTTGAGGTACAGAATCGGCGTGAAGAATTCGTTCCAGTAATGCACAGCGTAGAACAAACCGACGGTGAGCAAAATCGGTTTGGACAAGGGCAAGACAATTTGCCACAACACTTGCAAATCGTTTGCGCCATCAATGCGCGCCGACTCTTTGATTTCTTCGGGGATGCCTTCAAAAAAGCGCATCATCACCAGCGTATTGGTGGCGCCCACAGCGGGAGGCACGATCACGGCTAGCATATTGTTGGTCCAGCCCAAGGTCTTTGCCACGAGCAAGTACACCGGGATTAAACCGACGTGGAACAGAAAGACGAAGAGAATGAGCGCGATGACGATGCGTCGCCCCGGCAAAGTGCGACACGAGAGCGAATACGCTAGCGGCACGGTGAGGAACAAACTGAGCGCGGTGCCACAAACAGTGATGATGATGCTATTCAGTGTGGCGCGCGGAAAAACCGGATGCGTGAGCATTTGCTCGTACGCCGCAAACGACCACTCCCAGGGCCATTGCCACATCGGCGTACCACCGCGCATATACACATCCAGCGGCGTGAGTGACGTCATAATCACACGCCACAGTGGAATCACGATGATGATGAGCACAAACAGGAGAAAACCGTTGACGATGAACTGAAAACCCCACTCTTCGCGATGCCCCAGACGAAACATCTTGCCTCCTAAAATTAGAAACCATTTGCGCTCGTGGTCATTCTGAGTGACCGAAGGGAACGAAGAATCTCTCAAACCACTTTGCGATATGCTTCGCTGCGTCAGCATGACAAAACGGGCATATCGTTCATTCCGAACTGACACCATTCGCTAGAATAGACTTTGTTGTGCCCAACGCTTGGCAATTTCGTTAGCCACCAAAATCAGAATCAAACCAATGACACCTTTGAACAATCCGACGGCGGTTGCTAGACTGAATTGAAAATCGAGAATGCCACTGCGATAGACCCACGTGTCAATAATGTCGCCCACGCTGTACACAGGCACGGAGTACAACACCCAAATCTGATGAAAGCCCGCGTCGAGAATGTTGCCCAAACGTAGCATCGTGACAAGGATGATGACGGGCACGATACCGGGAATCGAGATGTGCCAGATGCGGCGCCAGCGCGATGCGCCATCCACTGCCGCCGCTTCGTACAATTCAGGGTTGATGCCGAGCAACGCGGCAAGGTAGAGAATCGCACTCCATCCCGTTTCCTTCCAAATGTCCGAAAGGACAACGACTTGGCGAAACCAATCGGTCGAAGTGAGAAACGGAATTGGATCGCCGCCGAACGATTTGATCATTTCGTTGATTAAACCGCTACTCGGCGAAAGCAAGCCGAGGAGCAAGCCGTACATAATCACCCACGACAAAAAGTGCGGCAGGTAAGTAATCGTTTGCACAAGCGAACGGAACAACAAAAAGCGCGATTCGTGAATCGCAATCGCTAGAATGACGGCGAGCGGCAAGCCGAGCACCAGTTTGGCGATACTGAAAATCACTGTGTTGACGAGCAATTCGCTAAAGTAGAACGAATTGAAAAACGTCTCAAAGTGCTTGAACCCAACCCAAGGACTGTCCCACACGCCCTTGAGCGCGTAAAATTCCTTGAAAGCGATTTGCGCGTTCCAAATGGGAATGTAGCGAAAGATCAAATAGTATGTGATTGGAGCGATCAATAAAAGATAGTACCACCGATGCTTCCATATCGCGACGACGAGTCGTCGCAACGCGCGCCTTGATTGCTGTGCGAGTGTCTCGGCGCGCGCGGTCGCGCGCGCTGCTCGTAACGATTCGGCATATTGACTCATCTACACCTCATCTTTCTTTTGACAGGACTTGTGCCCAATGCTAGAATCGTCAGTGTAAATTATACCACCCCGCTCGTGCATCGGCTTGCCAAGAATTTGCCAAGAATCTGCCAATGGAATTCGAGACTTTTCGCAAACACGTCAAAGACGCGCTGGAACATCTGGACGATGCCGCGCATTTGCAAACCCATCCGCTCCTTGCCTACCTGCGCGAAACGACCGCCGATGGACAACTGACGCGCGCGCAACGCTTGCGCGCGTGGTTGAAGAACGCCATCGAGCAACTCAAGCCCGCGCCCGATTTGCCCTCCCACGCGCCCGAGTGGCGCGGCTATCTCGCGCTGCGCTATCGCTATGTGCAACGGATGAATCCGCTGAACATCGAAAGCGAGTTGGGCATTAGCGAGCGTCAATTCTATCGCGAATTGAACAAGGGCTTGGAGGCACTTGCCGCGTTGCTGTGGGAAAGCGCGCAAGCCAATCGTTGCGCGTCGTCGAGTGAGACCCAAGTTTTGGAAAATGAACTGAGCCAATGGAATCTCACACGCCAACCGTGCAGTCTCCATACTTTGCTTGCCGATACGTTGGCAACGCTCGCGCCGTTGATCGAGAATCATCGCATCCAAGTCATCAGTGAAGTGGACACGGACTTGCCCGATATTTTTGTGGATGCGACGTTGACGCGCCAAGCGTTACTCAACACCTTGCGCCTTGCGATTCAACACGCGCGCCCGCGCGTCAAGATACGCGCGCAAGCAGAGGAGAAATGTCTGCGCGTGGTGATTGAAGTGGAACCAGCAAAACTGTTGGCTGATGGAGAGGACTGGCACAACGCGCAGTTACTTTTCAACGCACAAGGGGGAACACTCGAAATCAACGCAGCGGGGCAGGTGATTATTCGCTTGCCGCGTGTGATGCCGACGCGCGTTCTCGTCGTGGATGACAATCCCGCGATTCAGCAACTCTTTGAACGCTACTTGGCACCGCAACAGTACGAGGTCATTCACGCGCGTAGCGGGAGTGAGGCATTACGCTTGGCAGAGGAAATCCAACCGCACATCATCACGTTGGATGTGATGATGCCGACGATGGATGGCTGGCAAGTTTTGCGCGCGCTCAAACAAAATCCAACGACGACGCACATTCCGATCGTTGTCTGCTCGGTGTTGAACGAACCCGAAATCGCGCTGTCGCTCGGCGCGCGCGCGTATCTCAAGAAACCGATTGATCGGCTGACACTGGTGGAGACACTGACACAGGTGTTGGCGGGCGCGGCGGCAACGCGCTAATCAGCGCTTGCACCAACGTCAGCGTCTCGGAAATCGTTCCGCTCTGTGTGCGCGCGAGTTGCACAAACAATCCACGCGTCGTTTGCATCGTTTCGGGATACATTGCACTGATGACAATGACAGGAATGCGCGCGAGTTGCGGTGACTCTTTCATCGCGCGCAACACGGCAAGACCGTCCACTTCGGGCATCAACAAATCGAGCAAGACCAAATCCACCGTTTGACTGTGCATCCGTTCGAGCGCGTCCTTGCCGCCGAATGCGCGAATCGGGTGGTACGCTTCGCCTGCCGATTGGAGCATTCGGCAGAACAAATCCACCAATTGCGGATCGTCATCTACAACGAGTACCTCACGAATCGGTTGATCGAGTGCGGCAATCGCGTCGAGCAATTCGTCGCGCGACACCGGCTTGAGCAAGAAATTGGCAATGCCCAACGCCTGCGCGGTTTGCAAACTACTCGGCAACGCGACAAAGATGACCGGCAAATCGGAGGGCGCGGCGGCTTGCCATTCCGCGCGTTCGCTCGAATCCACCAACAACGCCAACGGTTGATGCTCGGATACCAGTGGCATCACCGCATCTTTCGACTTGACTTCGACCAAATCATAACCACTCAATTGCCGTCGCAAGTGTCGCAACAAGATGGGATCGGGTTCAAACACCAACACGGTTTTACGATACGACGGCACTCGATAACTGCCCACGCGTTCGACGCGCATCATTTGTGGCTCGAAAGGCAAGGGGAAATAAAACGTCGAGCCGATCCCTACGCGACTCTCCAACCACATTTGCCCACCGTGCAATTCAACGAGACGTTTGCTCAACGGCACACCCAAGCCAGTCCCTTCGTGTTGACGCGTCGTCGAACCGTCCACCTGCCCAAAGTCCTCGAACACTTTGGGTACATCTTCGGGCGCGATGCCAATTCCTGTATCCGCAACCGCGACCCGAATCACATCATCCATTCGGCGCGCGGAAATCGTCACACCGCCTTGATGCGTAAAGCGACTCGCGTTCGTCAGGAGATTGATCAACACCTGACGAATGCGAACCGCGTCAATGCGCACGCGCGGCAAGTTTGGTTCGACCTCCACTTTCAAGAACAAATTTTTGGCGCGATACAAATTGCCCACCACACTGATTGCATCTTCGATGACCGTGCGAATCTCCGTTTCGGTGAATGTCAAACCGAGTTTGCGCGCGTCGAGCGCGGAAAGATCGAGCACATCATCAATCAACGCGGCAAGATGCCGACTACTCTGATAAATCTGTTCAATGTCTGCCGACAATTCCGGCGTCCACGTCACGCCCGCGTACGTTTCGGGCGCGTTCGCCATCGTTTCGCTGAAACCGACGATGATGTTGATCGGCGTACGCAATTCGTGGCTCACATTCGCGGCGAACTCGGCTTTGGCGCGGCGCGCCGCTTCTGCCGCGCTCTGCGCCTCGATGAGCGCGTAATTCATCTTTTCGATGCGAATGTACGCGTCCTCCAACATTTTGAGTGTGCTGGCTAACGACGCGCGTTCATCGCGCAATTGTTCCAGCAATGTGCTGGCGCGCGTGTAACTGTTGTGCATCCAATCGAGCGCGAGATGCATCTGCCGCGAGCCGATCCACGCTGCGCACGCGGTCAGCCACGTCAACACGAGCGGCGCGGTGAGTTGCTCATCGAGCCAGTCCACGTTTTGCGTGCGCGCGACGATTAGCATCAGCGCGCTGGCGAGTCCCGCCACGACAAAGACATTGAGCGTGGACACGAGCAAACTCGACACGACGACCACCACCGGGAAAAAGAATTGTGCCGCGCTCGCGGGAAACGCCAACTTTTGAAACGCAATCGCCAGCATCAACGAGCCGAGTAAACACACCAACGCCGCGCGCAAATTCTTTTCGCGCAACCACACACTCAGCAGCGCGCCTGCGCCTAGCACGAACGGCGTCAGCGAATATTGAGGGTGTTCGTACACCGCAATCAACATTCCCCACGCGATTACGATCAACACCGCGCTGATTTCCCCAATCGTACCACGCCGCAGTTCCGCCAAGTCACCGGACTCGAACGGCTCTGCCATCCGTTGCCACAACTGTTTCGCTATCATCGTCATCACCTCGCGAGCACTTTAACGCAAATCGCGCCAGAGAGCAAGTCGGGGCAAGTCGGCGACTCGCTTCCACTTTGTGGAGCTCGTCTCAATGACGGGTTCGCCACGAGATTCGTTGCCAAGCAAGGTTTGTGATTTCCTCTTTCTGTGGTAAAATCATCGTAGAAACTGCCTCACCGAATGGGGAACGAATAAACGAATGCGCTCGTGGGCAGAAAGAGTTTAGACCTCACAGGTCTTGGAGACCTGTGAGGTCTAAATCAACCCGTTACCGTTTTCTACTCATAGAGCGTTCCAAAAATCTCAATACCTAAATTATGCGAATCCTCCTCCTCTCCGATATTCACGCCAACCTCGTTGCGCTGGAAACTGTCCTGCGCAACGCGGGTGATTTCGATCAAATCTGGTGCTTGGGCGATGTCGTTGGTTACGGTCCCGATCCCAACGAATGCATCAAAACACTACGCGCCTACAACAATCTAGTGTGCGTGGCAGGGAATCACGATTGGGCAGTCCTCGACAAAGTGGATTTGGAAGAATTCAATCCCGATGCGCGCCGCGCGGTACTCTGGACACGCGATCAACTGGACATCCAGAATCTCGATTGGTTACATTCCTTACCTGATTCTTTCCGAACGGATCATTTTACTTTGACTCACGGCAGTCCGCGCTATCCGATTTGGGAGTATGTGCTCACCCCTGCAACGGCACGCGTCAACTTTGAATACTTGGACACGCCGATTGGCTTCATCGGTCATACGCACGTACCCGTGATCTATCGCTATCACGATGACGATGACACGGTCACGGCTGAACCACTGCCCGAAGACATTCCTGTCCCGCTCGATAACAGTCGTTTGATGATCAACCCTGGTAGCGTCGGGCAACCGCGCGATGGCGATGCGCGCGCCGCGTTTGCGATCCTCGATTTCGATACGATGACTCTGATGCATCATCGCATCGAGTACAACATTCTCGCGACACAACTCAAGATGGGTCAAGCCAATTTGCCGATGCGTTTGATTACACGCCTGAGTTACGGATGGTAGATATGCCCACTCCGATTACCCCTCGTCTGCCGCGCGGGATGCGCGATATTCTCCCACAAAAAATGTTGCAACGCCAATACGTGATTGGCGAAATCGAAAAAATTTTTCAGCGCTTTGGTTTCGAGCCACTGCAAACGCCGGTGTTGGAACTGCGCGAAACGTTGATGGGCAAGTATGGTGAAGACGCGGAAAAACTGATTTACGATGCCAAGCACCGCGAGGGCAAAGAGGAACTTGCTCTGCGCTACGATCTCACTGTTCCACTCACGCGCGTCGTCGCGATGTATCCCGATTTGGTCAAGCCCTTCAAGCGGTATCAGATTGCGCCGGTGTGGCGCGCCGAACGTCCTCAAAAAGGACGCTATCGCGAATTCTACCAATGCGATGCCGACATCGTTGGTAGTGCTTCGATGCTTGCCGACGCGGAAATTATCACGATGATTTACACGGTGCTGCGCGCGCTCGGTTTTCAGAACTTTGTCACCAAAATCAACAACCGCAAAATCTTGACGGGCATTGGTCAGTATGCCGGCGTATCCGATGAACTACTCGGCGGCTTGTATCGCGCGATTGACAAGTTGGAAAAAATCGGTGTGGACGGTGTGCGCGAAGAGATGCAACGTAATGCCATTCCCACGCCAGTTGTGGACAAGATCATTGATTTGATTTCGCTCCCCTCGAATGCGATCAGCGAACTGTATGAACGTTTGGGAGACATTCCGATCGCGCGCGAGGGTTTGGATGAACTCACTCAACTTGCGACGTTTCTGGCTGATGCCGGCGTGCCACACACGCACTATCAATTCGATTTTGCAATGGTGCGTGGACTGGCATACTATACGGGTCCCATCTACGAGACTGTCGTCACCGAGCCGAAAATCGGCTCGCTCACTGGCGGCGGTCGCTACGACAATCTGGTCGGCTTGTTCAGCAAACACTCGTTGCCCACGACGGGCACCTCGTTCGGCATCGAACGCATTATTGACGTGATGGATGAACTGGCGATGTACCCCGCGAGTATCGGCAAGACGGTGACGCAGGTCTTGGTCACGGTGTTCAATGCCGAGTTGGTGGGCGTATCGTTGCGCGTGACTAATCTGTTGCGCGCGGCGGGCATCAACACCGAACTCGCGCTCGCGGGTGAAGGACTCGGCAAGCAATTAAAATATGCCGCCGCCAAAGCGATTCCGTTTACCGTCATCATCGGACCCGATGAGAACGCGGCACAGCAAGCCACCTTGCGCGATATGACGACGGGAGAACAGAGCGTTGTCGCGCAAACAGAACTCGCGAATGTACTGTACGCAAAATTGCATAAGAATACGCAGACAACCTGATAGACTTGACGAGGAGACAGAATGCAGGAACTGATTCAACTCACTGAAGACCTGTTGACGGGCATGCCTGAGATGGATGCCCAACATCGTACCCTTGTTGATTTGATTAATGAAACCTATAAATCTTTGCGCGAGGGAAACCGCGAAGCCGCAAGAGAAAAGTTTATGAACGGTGTCGGGGCGTACGTTAACTTTCACTTGCGTTCCGAAGAAGAGTTTCTACGTCGGATTGAATTCCCCGACTATGAACTCCACAAGCAAATACACGCAAACTTTGAAAAACAGGTTCTCAAGTGGGTAGAAGAAGCAAAACAGGGCGATGAACGTATCTTGCGGCAAGTGAACGCTCTGGTGTGGGCATGGTTTCTTCGCCACATCGCTGTAAAAGATAAAGCGTATGGTGAGTATTATCGCCAACACGCCCAACCGCATTAGCGGCTTGTCTGATCGTGTAGTCGCCAATACCGATTTGGCATCGTGGCACTGCTGGTGCAAAGTCTATTGACAAGCGAATCAATCTTGTGGTGAGCGAAGCGAATCCATCGCCGCAACAACAACTCGAAGCCCGCCTTCGCGGGCTAAACAAGCCGCCGAAGGGCGGCTTCGGGTGGTGGTCGCGGTGACTTCGAGTCGCCAACACGGCACCCAGCGTGGCGTCAAAATTGACAGGCATCGCAATTCGATTATAATATAAGTGAAAAATGCCCCGGTGGCGGAATTGGCATACGCGGCAGTTTGAGGGGCTGTGCCCGTAAGGGCGTGAGAGTTCAAGTCTCTCCCGGGGCACTTGATCATATCAGAATCGAGACGCCGAACGAGCGTCCGCAAAAATCGTCACTTGGCGTATCGCTCAAGCGACGATTTTTGCTTTGTGGTGCGTATGAAACCAACGACGGGCAAGGTGAGTACCTCACCGTACGCAGATGTAGGACAAGTTTGCAAACCTGTCCTACAACCTGCGTTAACATCAGTGAGTAAAACAACCTTGCCCGTCGTCTTTTGAGGTGAATACCGTGAATCGTTATGACGGCGGCGATGGACGCGTCATACCATCGCCATATAACACACGACCGTGAGATCGTTCTCGGTGAGTTCGGGAATTTCGGGACGCGCGGTTTTGGTGATGGGGTTGTCACGCGCAAAGTTTTCCAATGCCGTCAGCAAAGTCTCAGGGTGATCACGCGTTTGATTCCAAATCTTGCGTAACTTGCGCAAATACGGTTCTGGAAGTGGATCGTTATAGTAAGCAAGTGTTGCACTCGACACATCTTGCTGACGCGTGCGTAACCAATTGACAATGTGATTTTGTGGCGATTGTAAACGCGGTAAACGCACCTTGGCTTGGCGCAAACGCGTGACGACGCGTCGTTTGGCTCGTTCGATAATCGGATAAATGTCATAGTCAGGTGGGACGATGGCTTCACCTTCAGCACAACGCACTAGTCGCATAATCTCCAAACGTCGCTCTACCCAGCGGTCGCGCATCAAATCATAGAACAGCAAAAAGTGTTGTGCGCCGCCACGCAAATGGACGAACAAGCCACGCCGACCAGCAGGCGCGCGTTTGGCTGAACCTGCCCCCAGCGGAATTTTTTCGAGACGCTCTTTACCGACCTGATTGATAAAGTCCAACAACTCTTGCTTGAGAAAATCTCCCACGTCCAATTCCGATTCGGCTTCGAGTTCGTCGAGCACGCTTTTATCGGCTTGCGCAATCTTGCGCAACACACCAAACTCGCGCGGAGTGGGCACTTCGCCCAACACCGAAGCATCGAGCAAGCCCGCGCGATTGATGGCGTCCAAACGATCGCGCAAACGTTCCATCAACGCAATCAGCGACTCTAGCGCATCCTCAGGGACAAAATTGTAGATGTGCACCACGTCATAGTCAGAGCCAAGACGATCCACGCGCCCCGCGCGCTGAACCATCCGTACCGGATTCCAATGCAAATCGTAGTTGATGACTGTATCGGCATCTTGCAAATTCTGCCCTTCCGAAAGCACATCGGTTGAAATCAACACGTCAATCTCGCGGTCTGTGCCTTTGATTTCGGGATGATCGTACGCTTTGGGGGCAAAGCGCATCACGCGGTCACGCCGACTATCGGCATGCACGCTACCATCGCAGACACTCAAACGCGTATGCCCGAGTCGCTGGAGAAAAACGTCATCTTCGCGCAAGTTCTTGTACACATAGCGCGCCGTGTCCTTGAAATAACTGAACACGACGACCTTTTTGCCGCGCAACTCGATTAGGCGCGCTTTGAGTGCATCGAGTTTGTCATCTTGCGCGGCGGTGAGAGGCGCAAGTTTTTTGATAATGTCGTCTAGCAATCGCAAATCGTGTTCAATCGCTTGGGCAATCGCGTCGAGATCGTACTGGCTAGCGTCAATTGGAGTGAGTTGCGCTAAAAGTTCGTTGACGCGTAACGTGGCTTCATCTTCCGCAGGTGGTTCGTTGCCTTCGACATCTTCATCGTCCAACAGACGGGTGAGACTTTCGAGTTTCTGAAAGTCTTTGGCAGTGAGCAACTTGCCAGCGCGCAAGTATTCGAGGAATTGGTATTGGAAACGCCGCTGGCGCTCAAAACTGATTTTGAGCGCGGCAACCGATGATTCCAATCGCTTGAGGTAGAGGGTGCGCAGAATTTGCACCAGCGATGCCTGTCGCCCTAGTTGCCACGCGATCTCTTGGGGCACTGCCGAAAAATCGAGTCCTTGCACCTCCCACAGACGATACTGGCGCGGCACATCCTTGCGATAAAAATCCAAGAGGTAGGGTGCCAGACGCAAACCTTCGATCACGCGCGCGGCATCATCGTACAATCCTTCGTACGTTTGTTGTAGATTGTATTGCACACTGTGCAGTTGACGCTCTGGAAAACGAACACGCTTGCCGTCAATTTCGGCGTTGGGATAATTCTTGCGGATGAATTCGCGCGAGCGACGTACGGCAATCGTCTCCAAAACATCCGCCAACAAATCGGGATTGTCTTCGGCTTGGATGAAATGTTGTTTGAGACTCGTCAAACCCACACCCGCAAGATAATCGTCATTGTCGCGCGTCAAAAAGCGTATCTGGTGATACAAATCGAATACGCTGGTGTTGATGGGAGTAGCGGTCAGGAGCACCACTTTTTTGGACTTGCCGCGCGTGAGCAAGGTGAGAAGATTGCCAAAGCGTTGCGCGACGGGATTGCGAAAGTTGTGCGATTCATCTACCACCACCAAATCGTAATCGTTTGGCGCGTGCGCCAGAAAATCGCTTTGGCTCACTTGTTCTTGCGACACAATGTCGGCGCGAATGTTATAGGCGCGCAGTTTGGGGTCCCACCACAAATCGCGCAGTTGCGCGGGACAAATCACCAGTGCTTTTTGGCGTAGTTGATACGCGTAATCGTCCAACAGTTTGAGGGCGAGATACGTCTTGCCGAACCCGACGGAATCGGCGATGAGAACGCCGCCGTACGTTTCCAAGATGTCTTTGGCAACGTGATAGCCATCGCGCTGAAAATCGGCAAGGGTGATGGGACTGGGACGCGCGCCATCCCCGCCAATCTCTGCGCCGAATTGATCTTTCAGGGCTTCGTAGAGACTTTTGAGGTAAATCAAAAATGGCGGATGCAGATTGACTGCACTTTCGTACAGCGCGATGAGTTGTGTTTTGTACTCTGTGCCCTCGCGCCACGCTTGATCGAACCACTCGCCAAATTCGCGCGCAATGCCCGCTTGCTTTTGCGCCATATTCAGTTCGGTGTTCTGCGTCAAGCCCGCGTGAGTAAGGTTCGATGAACCGACGATTGCCACAGTGCCAAACGGCGCAATCCCTTCGATGATGTACGCTTTGGCGTGCATAAAGCGCGGGGTGTAGAGTTTGACGTGGACGCGTGGATCGCGCAGGAATTCGAGGAACGCGCGGATGCGTTCGTGTGCCGCGCGCGTGCCTGTGCCACTCGTGCTTTGCAAGTCGGCGTCGAGTTCCTCGGTGATGGATTGCGCGTCGGGCGTGGCGGTTGCGGGTGTGGGGAGCGGTTCTTTGCCTAGAAGGAGTTGCACGCGCGCCGCGCGCGTCAAACCTTCGCGCACGAGTGCAAATCCTGCCAGATTAAAATAGCC